>DROE01000245.1 GCA_011322005.1 Devosia sp. | reverse complement strand
TTCAGAACCTGGCCCAGAAGGCGATCAAAAATCACCTGTTCAATTTCAAGCGCCCTGCCCTGCGCCCGCACAATACGGCCCTCCAGTTCGCCCAGTTCCGCGGTGGTAAAACGCATGGCGTTGGCCATGGTCTGGCGATGGATAAACTTGTTAAGAAAAGGCTCGTCGAGCAGTTTCTTGCCGTGGGTGGCTGGTACCTCGACAAAAAATCCGAGTACCCTGTTGTGCTTGATTTTCAGAGCCCTGATGTCGGTCTGGGACGCAAGGGCCGCCTGAAGTTCAGAGATAACGGTCCGGCTCTTGGTGGCCAAGCCCCGCTGCTCATCAAGTTCGGCGTCGAAGCCCTCGCGCACAAAACCCCCGTCGCGGACCAGGACCGAGGGGGATGGCTCGATTGCGCTCTTTATGCGGACCGCCAGTTCGCCGGGGGCAGCATCCAGAACCTGGGCCAGCTCCACAAGACCTGCGGGCAAATCGTCCATTCCCGCGAGTTTTTCAGCCAGCTGCCGGGCGCTGTTGATGGCAAACCCGACATGGACAAGGTCGCGGGGGCCGCCCCGTTCCAGAGCCAGCCTTGTCAGGGGCCGGGTGAGGTCGGGGGTCTGGCGCAAATGCTCACGCAGGGTCTCGCGGGCAATGGTATCAGCGACGAATGTCTCCACCATATCAAGGCGCTTGTTGATATGATCGGGCACGATAAGGGGCGCTGAAAGGCGGCGGGCAAGAAGTCTGGCACCGGCGGTGGTTACGGTTCTGTCTATGGTATGGCGCAGGGAGCCTTTGGCTTCCCCGCGATTGGTCGCCAGTATCTCCAAGGAGGTGCGGGTTGCCAGGTCGATCTGCATCAGGCCAGTGGCCGTTTGCACCTCAGGGGCGCGCAGGCTGATGCTGGCGGTTTTCTGCGTCTCGGCCACATAGGCAATCAGCGCACCAAGCGCCGAGCGGGCGGCACGGGTGAAGCCGGTTACCTCAATTTGAGGAAAGGCAGATTTCAGGCTGGCTGTTGCCTCTTCGGAGTCAAAGGTCTCAGGTGCGGCCATTGCCACGTGACGCACCAGGCCCTCGGGGAGAATCTTGCTTTCCCCAAGTTTTTGTTCGGTTGCCGGGGCTAAAATGAGTTCGGCCAGATTGAGACGGGCCAGTTCGTCAGCCAGACGGTTTTCGCCAAGATCAACGACAAAGGTTTCGCCGGTGGAAATATCGGCCCAGGCCAGGGCGAAATCGAACTCGCCGTGGCTGATCATGGAAAGTGCGCCCAGAAAATTATTGGTCCCGGCGGGCAGCAGATCGTCCTCGGTCAGGGTGCCGGGGGTGACCAGACGCACCACGTCGCGCTTGACCACGGATTTGGAGCCGCGTTTTTTCGCTTCGGCGGGGTCTTCCAGCTGCTCACAGATGGCGACCCTGTGACCAAGACGGATGAGTTTTTTCAGATAGTCCTGAGCGGCATGCACGGGAACCCCGCACATGGGAATTTCCTTGCCCAGATGCTTGCCCCGCGTTGTAAGGACAATGCCAAGCGCACCCGAGGCGATTTCAGCGTCCTCGAAAAACAACTCGTAAAAATCACCCATGCGGTAAAACAGCAGATAGCCGGGATTTACCGCCTTGATCTCGAAGAACTGCGCCATCATCGGGGTGACGATGGGCTTTTTGCCTGCCTGCCGGACAGGCGCGTCAGCGGACTTGTCTGAGGGAGAAGAAACGTAGGGCGCCTGATCCATTTCTGGCCGTTCTGATTGATGCTAGGTCACGGACTCATAAACAGGGTCAAACACGCGCTTGAAACCGCAAAAATATGCAAGGAAAAGGGCGAAAGCGTGTATATACACCCTTGAGACCTTTTCCGCACGCCGGATTGAAGCGGTTTCAGCGTCCATAGGGATATGGCCAGTTTGCCCCCCTGATGCGTTGCAGGCATCTGAAAACCAGCCTGCCGGCGCGAGGCGCAATATCAGGGTTTCCCGCATGCTTGCGCCTGTTATGCGAACAAATTGGCTCATACCATTGTAATCCTGTTTATGGGTCCGTGACCTAGAGTTTGCTGAATTCAGACTAGGGTACCGGGTCGGTTATGCCAACCACCTGTTGTGGGCAACCGGAGGCTTTTTTTGCCGGGTTCAGCCCCCCGGGGGGTCATACAAAACGATTGATCAGGTTTTCCAGATATTCCTGCCGCCCCGAGCGGGGCTTGGGGTTTATGCCCTGTTTTTGCACACGGGCGGCAATTTCTTCCAGAGTGCGTTCCCCCCTGAGCATGGCCTGAGCCTCGGGGTGTTTCCAGTCGGCATAGCGCTGCTCAAGAAACGCTTCATAAGTGCCATCCTCAATGATGGCGGCGGCGGCCCTGAGCCCCCGGGCGCAGGTATCCATGGCTCCGATATGGCCGTATAACAGGTCTGCGGGGTCTATGGACTGACGGCGCAGTTTTGCATCGAAATTGGTGCCGCCGGTAGTGAACCCCCCGGCCTTCAGGATATGATAATAGGCCAATGCCACCTCAGCCACATTGTTGGGGAACTGGTCGGTGTCCCAGCCTGACTGGTAGTCGTTGCGGTTCATGTCGATGGAGCCCAAAATACCCAGCATGGCGGCGGTCGCCACCTCATGCTCGAACGTGTGTCCGGCCAGAATGGCGTGGCCTACTTCAATATTGACCTTGATTTCATTTTCCAGCCCGTATTTTTTCAGGAAACCATAAACGCTGGCCACATCGTAATCATACTGGTGTTTCATGGGCTCCTGGGGCTTGGGTTCAACAAGGATAGTGCCTTCAAAACCGATTTTGTGTTTATAGTCGACGACCAGCGCCAGCATGCGCCCCATCTGGTCAAACTCCTGGGTCATATTGGTGTTGAGCAGGGTTTCATAGCCTTCCCGCCCCCCCCAGAGCACATAGTTTTCACCACCAAGACGATTGGTGAGGTCCATATTGGCCTTGATGGTCGCTCCCGCATAGGCAAACACGTCCGGGTCGGGATTTGTGGCCGCACCCGACATGAAACGGGCGTGGGAGAACAGGTTGGCCGTTCCCCAGAGCAGTTTTATGCCGGTGCTGGCGATTTTTTCCTCAAAAATGTCTCCCAGCGCGTCAAGACGGGCGATGGATTCACTCAGCGTTTCGGCTTCAGGGCGCACATCGGCATCATGGAAGCAGAAGAAGGGCACGCCCAGAAGCTCAAATAGTTCAAAAGCCACATCGGCCTTGAGTTGAGCATCGACCATGGTGTTCCCGAACCAGGGTCGCTCGAAGGTGCGGCCGCCGAAGGGGTCGCCACCCTCGAAGGCAAAAGAATGCCAATAGGCCACGGCAAAACGCAAATGCTCCGCCATGCTCTTGCCCAGCACCAGTTCGTCCTTGTCGTAAAAACGAAAAGCGAGCGGATTTGTGCTCTGTTTGCCCTCGAACCTGATCGGTGGCTGATCGCCAAAAAAACCGCTCATATCTTCGTCTCCTCGATGGCAGGATAAAGCGCCTGAAACCGCGCATATTGTTCGGCACAGGGTTCGCGCAGTTCCGGGTCGGGGGCAATGGTTGTTACAATTTCGGGCATCTGGCAGATTTCCGAGGGGTCGGCGTTTTGCGCGGCACACAGAGCCAGTCGCGCCGCACCAAACGCGCCGCCAAAATCACCATCGCGGGGAACCTGAATTTCCATATCCAGATTGGTGGCGATGAGCCTGAGCCAGAGGGCGGAATTGGAACCACCACCAACGGCGACAAGATTGTTGATTTCGGTACTGGCTTCTCTGAGCACAGCCAGACTGTCACGAAAGGCCATGGCAACACCTTCCATTACCGCCCGAGCCAGACGAGGCGGGTCGGATTTATGGGAAAGCCCGACAAACGAGCCGCGCGCCTGTGCGTTGTTGTGGGGGGTGCGTTCTCCTGAGAGATAGGGCAGGAAAATCTCCTCGCCGGGGCCGCGATAGTCCGTTTCGGCCTCCCCGGCCAGTTGCGCCGCACCACGCCCGGTCAGGGCGGCAAGCCAGTTGAGGCTGTCAGTGGCGGAAAGAATGACCCCCATCTGGTGCCAGGTATCGGGAACGGCGTGGCAAAAGGCGTGCACCGCACCACTCGTATTGGGGGAAAACCTGTCGTTGGAGACGAAAAGAACCCCCGAAGTGCCCAGCGAAACAAACCCCTCGCCGGGGCGGACGGCACCGATGCCGCAGGCCGATGCGGCGTTGTCACCGCCTCCCCCGGCGACAATCACCGGCCCGGCCATATTCCAGCGCGAAAGCAGTTCGGACCTGAGCATTCCCGAGGGCGCGGCCCCCTCAACCAGAGCGGGCATGTGCGAGCGGTCCAGTCCGGTAGCGGCCAGCAGGTTCTCGGACCAGTCACGTTTTTTGACATCGAGCCACAGGGTGCCCGAAGCGTCGGACATGTCGGAAACAAATTCACCGGTCAGCCGCCAGCGCACATAGTCCTTGGGCAGCAAAACCCTGTCGATTTTATCAAAGATTTCGGGCTCGCGGTTTTTTACCCACAGGACTTTGGGAGCGGTAAAACCGGCCATGGCAATATTGCCCGAAAGGACACGGGAAGAAGGGCAGGCAGCTTCAATCTGTGCACACTCGGCGCTGGCACGGCCATCATTCCACAGCATTGCCGGGCGCAGGACCTTGCCGCTTTTGTCCAGAAGGGTGGCCCCGTGCATCTGACCGGAAAGGCCTATCCCGCTGACCTGCTCCAATGCCTCAGGATTTGATTTGGAAAGAGCATCAAGGCAAACAAGGGTTGCCTGCCACCAGTCTTCAGGGTCCTGTTCGGACCAGCTATCCTGAAGGCGGGACACACAGAGTGGCGCTGTGGCATCGGCCAGTGCCTGACCTCCCGCATCAATCAGCATGGCCTTGACGCCGGAGGTGCCAATATCAATGCCCAGATAGGTGGGAGCACTCTGGGGCCGGGTCATGAGCTACGTACCTCATCACGGTTTGCCAAGCCTTTTCCCTCTGAAAACAAGTCTTTTCTCCCCCTGAAAGGATGTCTTTTTCTCCGGTTAAAGGAGATTTCCCGAAGATTGTTTACCATCGGGCAGATTAAGATTGTCGCGCACAAAGACACCGATATCAATGGGCCTGTCTTTCGATGACAGTTCGGCTCCGGCAACGAGCTTGCGGGCAAGTTCGATAGCCGCTTTTACTTCCATCAACGGGTTCTGATCAAGCACAACATCGACGATTCCGGCCCTCAAACCCTCAACGGAATCGCGGGTTAACTCATGGACAATCAATCGTGTGGAACGGGTCCTGCCGGCGTTAGTGAGCGCGGAAACAACCCCGGCGGTTCCCGCACCCATGGAATATAACCCCGCGAGGTCTGGATAGTCCGCCAACAGTTCCTGAGTTCGTTTTGCGGTTTCGTGGGCGTCGTCGAAACCCTCAACCGGGCCAACGAGTTCCAGTCCGGGAAACTCTTCAAGCACCAGATCGTGAAATCCGATGAAGCGCTCGCGGTGATCGCGCAAGCCCATGGAGCCAACAATCAGACCGATGCGGGCACCGGACGCACAGAAGCGCCCCATCAGCGAGCCGGCTGTTCGACCGGCGGCAACATTGTCGATACCAACAAAACAGCTACGCCTTGAAGCCGGGCTGTCCGATACCAGGGTTATGACGTGCATTCCCTTGAGGCTGGCCCGATCGATGGATTTGCGCACATCCTCGTCATCGGTGGCCACAACAATCGCGCAATCGCAGTTTTCGGGTCCAAGCCTGCTGATGGCCTTGCAAAGCGCGGGAGAGTTGAACGCTTCAACGCGGGTAACATCGATGCTGGTGCGGTTTTCCCTATCAGAGCGGGAGCAGGATCTGATTGCCGCGGCCAGATTTGCCATGAAGGGGTTATCGCCCCCCGGCAGCAAAAAGTGGATTTTTATGGTTTTGGCCCGGGCCAGCAGTGATGCACCCACATCGCGGCTGTAATTCAGGGCGGCAACCGCCTTTTCAACTTTTTCTCTGGTGGATTTGCGCACCCCGGCGCGCCCGTTGAGCACCCGGTCGACGGTGGCCAGTGACACTCCGGCCTGGCGGGCCACATCTTTAACGGTGGGTTTATTATGTTGTGTAGAAATTGTCACCTGAACCGCCCCGTACCCCGAAATCCAGCCTGGCACCATACTAGGGGGAAGCACCGGGAAGAGGCCAGCCCGTTTTTGATGATCTGCCCTGTTGATTTTTGTGGCCGGCGGTCGGATTGTGGGACATGCGTATTGCGCTTTCCACAGCAGGCAATCAGATGATCAAAACCTGAAACCTGGGTCAGCATGAAGGTCGGGAGGTGGTGCAGGCCAGCCTGACCAGCACTACCGGCGTTGAGGTCGATATACTGAACTATGGCGTTGTGGTGCGTGACTGGCGGGTGCCGGCCTCAGGAGGTTTGCGCTCCACAGTACTCGGATTTGAGACATTTGACCCCTACCCGGTGCAAAACGCCTATCTGGGTGCCATTGTCGGGCGGGTTGCCAACAGGGTAAGGGGCTCGAGGTTTGAGCTTGAAGGGAAAACCTTCGCGCTTGCATCGAACCGGGAGGGTTTGCATCTGCACGGGGGGCCGGAAGGCCTGAGCCTGCAGGTCTGGGGCATGGAGGTCGACAGCGCCAACAATCAGGTGCTGTTCACACTAACCAGCCCGGACGGGGCCATGGGCTATCCGGGTAACGTGCACTTTGAAGTGTTATACCGTCTTAAAGGCAACCGGTTGCGCCTTGAGATGAAAGCTGTCACCGATCAGCCAACCCCGATATCGATGGTGCAGCACCATTATTTCAACCTTGGCACCGGTGCCGATGTGCTGGACCACAGGGTCAACATCGCCTCTGATCGCTACACGGTTCTGGACAAAGACCTCTATCCCACGGGGGAAATCCTTCCTGTTGCAGGTTCCTATCGCGATTTGCGGGCCGGCAGGAGGCTGCGCTCGCAGGACGGTTCAGCCATCGACTATGACCTGAACTATGTGCTGGACCCCGAACGCGACAAGAAAAAACCTGTTGCCCGGGTCAGGGGTCCGGATGGTGACCTTATACTTGAACTCTGGACCGACCGTCCCGGATTGCAGTTTTACAATGCAGTGACAACGGACATCA
>DROE01000244.1 GCA_011322005.1 Devosia sp. | reverse complement strand
GGCACCATCCCCCAATAGGCTGTGATCGTTTCGGACCGGGTTGGCTTTTCCCCGGCTGCTGCTGCACGCAGCTTCATTTGGCACACCGTGCAACACAAGGCCGGACCATCCTTGTCCCATCCGATGGCCGTGCCACAAATCAAAACCGTTCACCGCCCTCACGCAGCCCCTTCCAAGGCGCTTCACGCTTCACCACAAGGGCCGGAAAAGCAACTGCTCCCGCCAAAATCCCGGGAAGGTCATTGGCGGCCCGGCAGATACTGGATTGGCCTGACATCCGTTTCTGGGTCCGCACAGACGCTGAAAGCGAAAAACGAAGGCAACCTGCCCCAAAGGACTGCTTGCCTTCGCAAAATACATTTTGTGGACTATCCAAAAAAAGGACATTGTCCTTGTTAACGGAAAGCCCGGCTTTTCCAGAGTGCCAAAATGCGATTCCTGTTTAGCGCAATTATCTGCTAAGTTCAACTTCAATCTTGTTGGTCGGTAATTTCGGGGGGGACATGACCTGGCGTTTGGGGATAGATCTGGGGACAAATTCACTTGGGTGGGCGGCGCTGAAACTTGAAAAGGACGGCGAGGCATGGACACCTGTTGGCCTGATGGACAGCGGAGTGCGCATCTTCTCCGACGGACGCAATCCCAAGGACAAGCAATCCAATGCTGCCAAACGACGCGAACCGCGCGGGGCGCGCAAGAACCGCGACCGGTCAAAGCGGCGCAGCGCCCGCCTGATGCGGCAATTGGTTGAATGCGGCCTGATGCCGAAAGACATTGAGGCGCGCAAGAAACTTGAAATGGGCACACGCAGCACCCTGAACGAAACCGACCCGTGGATTTTGCGTTGCCGGGCTCTCGACGAAAAAATCACCCCCCATCAGTTGGGCCGGGCGATTTTTCATCTGCACCAGCGGCGCGGGTTCAAGTCAAACCGCAAGACTGACAGCAAGGACAGTGAGAGCGGCAAGGTCTATGATGCCATAAACCGGACCGAAAAGGCATTGGCCGAAAAGAACGCCCGTACGCTTGGGGAACTGTTCGGCCGCCCGCGGCTTGAAGCATTTGAGTTCAATCAAACTGCCAGGAAGGGCGAGCGCATACCGCAACCTCTGGCACGGGTTCGGTCGCGCGGCGTCGGCGCCAAATCCCAATATGATTATTATCCGACTCGCGCACTGATCGTGGACGAATTCGACCGGATCTGGAAAAAACAACGGGAGTTTTACCCTGATCTCACCAATGATGCCAAAGCCCGCATGGAACAAGCGCGCAAAGACCTGCGCCATACCATTGAATGGCAGCGCCTGCTAAAATCTCCGCCTGTCGGCAAGTGCACCCTGATCCCTGAAGAGGAACGTGCTCCAAAGGCTCTGCCTTCTTCCCAGCGGGCCCGAATTTTTCAGGAGGTCAATGCCCTCCGCTACGGCCCCGCCGGTGAGGCGCAAGTCCCCCTGACGCTGGAACAACGCGATATTGTCGTGCAAAGCCTGTTGCGCCCAACAAGCAAAAGCGCCAAGCGCACCTTCAGCCAAATCCGCAAACTGCTTGGTTTTTCGGAACGCGACCATTTCAACACTGAGTCGGAAAAACGCAAGGACCTGGTCGGCGATGAAACTGCGGCCCGGCTGATGCAGAAGGACTGCTGGGGACCCGAATGGCTTGAGCTTGATCTGGCAACGCAGGATGAAATTGTCGAGCACCTGATAAACGAAGAGGAGAAAGACAGGCTGGTTGCCTGGCTGTGCGATGTGCATGGCCTGGATAAAGAGCGTGCGTTTGGCGTTGCCGATTGCCCGCTTGTTGCCGGTCATGGCAATCTGAGCAAACTGGCGCTGGACAGGATATTGCCGCCATTGGAAGCGGAGGTTATCGTTTACTCCGATGCGGTTAAGCGCGCAGGGTTTGACAGTCACTCCCAATTCGGCACCGATAAAGTGTTTAACGAAAAACTGCCCTATTACGGGGAAATCCTTGAGCGATCGGTGGCCCTTGGCAGCGGCGACCCCAAGGATTCTGATGAAAAGCGTTATGGCAAGGTCGCCAACCCGACCGTGCATGTAGCGCTTAACCAAGTACGCAAGGTTGTCAACGATCTGATGGCGCGCTTCGGTGCGCCCGAACAGATCGTGCTGGAACTGGCGCGCGACCTGCCGCTGTCGGCCAAGGGGAAGAATGACCTGGAGAAGATCCAGCGGGACAACCAGCAGGCCAACGACAAGCGACGCGAACGCCTCGCGGAATTGCGCCAGTCTGATAGCTATGACAACCGCATGCGCCTGCGCCTCTATGAGGATCTGGAAGCTCTTGGTGGAAGATGCGTGTTCAGCGGTGAACAAATCGGAACAACAAAGCTGTTTTCAGCCGATGTAGAGATTGAGCATATTCTGCCGTTTTCGATTACCTTTGATGACAGTTACGCCAACAAGACCCTGGCCATCCGCCAGGCCAATCGCGACAAGAAAAACCGTTCGCCCTATGAGGCCTTTGGCCATTCACCAACCGGCTATGACTGGGAGCAAATCTCCCTGCGCGCAGCTGAACTGCCGCCCAACAAACGCTGGCGCTTTGCCCCCGACGCGATGGATAGGTATGAAAATTTCGAGGGCGGCTTTCTGGCCCGGCAACTGACGGATACGCAATATATCTCGCGTCTGGCCAAGGCCTATCTGGAAGCCATATATGGCGGGCAGGGCCTTAAGGGATCGCAAAACCATGTCTGGGTCGTCAACGGGCGCTTGACGGCCGATTTGCGCTGGCAGTGGGGGCTGGACAGCGTGCTACATGGACACAATCTTGAAATATCAGAGGCCCAGAAGAAAAACCGCAACGACCACCGCCACCACGCCATTGACGCTATTGTTGTGGCCTGCACGGACCGCGCCATGCTCAAGCGAGCATCTGACAAGGCAAAAGAAAACGAGAGCAAGTTTGCCGAAGGCCTGATGAAAGGCACCCCGCCACCCTGGGGCGGGGAAGGCGGCCAGTTTCGCACCGATGTGGAAAATTGTGTGCGAAACATCATCGTCAGCCACAAGCCCGATCACGGTATCGAGGGGGCGATGCACAATGACACCGCTTACGGTATCCCCAAGGGCAAAGAGGGGGAGCCCGACAACAAGGGCGTTCGAAAAGTTGTCACGCGCAAACCCCTTGATAGCGACAGTTTCAAATCGCCCAACGACCTTGAAAAAATCCGTGATCATCAAATCAAGATGGGGCTGCTTGAAGAAACCTATGGACTAAGCGGCAGGGAGTTCAAAGAAGCACTGATTGCTGCTGCCGAAGCGATGACGCCACCCGTTTACAAAGTGCGGATTGAAGAAAACCTTCGCGTTATCCCAATCAGGGACAAGGAGGGCACTGAATACAAAGCCTACAAGGGTGACGGCAACTATTGCTACGACATCTGGCGCAACGAAAAGGGCAAATGGACAGGTGAGGTGATTTCGACATTTCAAGCCTATCAGTTGGCGCGCAAGGATGAGAGGTGGTGGCAACAGCCCGTTGGCCGGAACGGCCAGAAGCTCATCATGCGGTTGCGAAAAAATGACTACTTGCAAATTGAGCATGAGGAGAAAATCATAATTGTTCAAATAGCAAAACTGTCACCCGGAATGATTGCAATGGCTGAGCACATGGAGGCAAACGTCGATGCACGAACACGCGACAAACAAGACGAACTAAAATATATTTTCAAATCTCCAGCTTCTCTGCAAAAATCCAAGGCAAAACGCGTGACCGTTTCGCCCTCCGGCGTGGTTAAGATTTACGATTAACCCGGAAAGGGTTCGCGGCCCCGTTGTGATCTCCCTAAAATTCTTGTGGGAGGGAACATGCAAAACCGCGTGATTGACATATCCTCGGATGGCGCGCACCTCAGCGTGTCAAGGGGATTCTTGTCGGTCAAAGTCAACGGTGAGACCGCGGGCAAAGTCGCCATTGATGACATTTCCGCCCTGATAATACGCGGGCATGGCGCCAGCCTGTCGGTCAATATCTGCGCGCGACTGTCAAGGGCCAATGTTCCCATTGTCATTTGTGGTTCCAACCAGTCGCCGGCTTCTGTCATCTGGCCGGTCTCCGGACATTTTACCCAAGGGCTGCATATGCAGGCCCAGGCCGTGGCCAACAAGCCGCTATTGAAACGCCTCTGGGCGCAGCTGGTGAAAGCAAAAATTACGGCCCAGGCTGATGTGCTGGAGGCATTTGGTCTAAATGGTGCCGATATAAGGGCAATGGCCGAGCGCACGAAATCCGGCGATAGCGACAATCAGGAGGCCCAGGCGGCAAGGCGCTATTGGCCGCGCCTTATGGGCGAAACCTTCAGGCGCGACAGGCAGGAGGAAGGCGCAAACGCCGCCCTGAATTATGGCTATACAATTTTGCGCGCTGCCAGCGCCCGCGCCATTCTGGCCGCCGGGCTCCATCCATCCCTGTCATTGCATCATCAGAGCCGTGGCGACGCCCTGCGGCTGGCTGATGATCTTATGGAACCTTTTCGCCCCTTCATCGACCAGGCGGTACGCCAAATGCGGGATAGCCAGGCCCGGAATGAAGAACTGCAACTCAATCAGCACACCAAGGCGGCACTGGTTGGCGTGTTGTCCCTGGATTTGAATAGTGCCCACGGGTCAAGCCCGATGCAACTCTGTATGGGCAGGATGGCGCAATCGCTGGTCCGGGTGTTTCTCGGGGAAGAAAAGATTATGGAACTTCCGGGTGCACCTCTGCCGCTGGTTTCGGATTCGCAAGGGCAGACCAATGCCGAATAACCGGTTCACACAACTAAGCGGATATAAATTCATGTGGGTCATGGTTCTGTTCGATTTGCCGACAACAACAAAGAAAGAGCGGCACGCCTACAATCAATTCCGCAACTTCCTGCTCGACAATGGTTTTGAAATGGCCCAGTATTCTGTCTATGTCCGGCACACGAACGGCAAGGACGCGGTTCAGGCAATAATTCGAAAAGTGGAGGCCGCGATGCCTCCGGAAGGAAAAGTCGATATTCTGCAATTTACCGACAAGCAATATGAAAACATTGTTTGTTTAAGAGGCGCGAGGCGAACAGATTCGCCCCAAAATCCCGAACAATTGGTGATGTTTTGATGAAAAACGGGACAAATTTGACGATTCTAGCATCAAAATTGTCCCATTTATTCAGTCACTTATGCTGCGATCGGTTGTAGCACTCTGGAAAAGCCGAGCCAACCGCAACAATGAGCTCCAGGGCTGACACCCACCCATCGTTG
>DROE01000243.1 GCA_011322005.1 Devosia sp. | reverse complement strand
TGATATGCTGCTCGCGGGTCGAAAGCGTGAGTACGAAACCACGTTTCCCTTCCGCGTCAACGGTCTCACCGCAAACGCGGCCCGGCATCTGGCGGACAAACTTGTTGCGTGTGGCCAGCAGGCCGACATAGGGGCCACCAAAACCCAAGGGGTTTCCCAGAGACTGCCCTTCGGCAACCACAATGTCGGCGCCAAGAGCGCCCGGCGCTTCTATAAGACCCAGAGAGACAATCTCGGTGACCACGACAATCAACAGCGCACCGACCTTGTGGGCGGCATCGGCCAGAGCTTTGACGTCTTGCAGATTGCCATAAAAATCGGGGGTCTGGACAATAATTGCTGCGGTGTCTTCGTCCAAGTCCCCAGCAATCGGGGCTGAGCCTGAAGGGTCTGGCGCGCAACACACCAGGCCATCCTCTTTACTCAAATAGGTGGCGACGACATCGCGATATTGCGGATGCAGGCCACCTGCGAGAATGATTTTGCTGCGCCGGGTCAGGCGCTGCGCCATCAGTACAGCTTCTGCGGTGGCGGTCGAGCCATCATACATGGAGGCATTGGCGACCTCCATGCCGGTCAGGTGGACGACCTGGGTCTGGAACTCAAACAGCATCTGCAGGGTGCCTTGCGATATTTCCGGCTGATAGGGCGTGTAGGCGGTCAGCCATTCCGAGCGCTGGATGAGATGATCCACCGTTGCGGGCACGTGGTGACGATAGGCTCCGGCACCTATAAAAAAGGGCCCGTCGGCGGTTGTGCGATTCTTGCCCGCCAGCGCCCGCATATGGGCTTCCACCGCAAATTCCGGGTTGTGCGGGGGCAGCGCGAGCGGAGTTTTCAGCTTTAAGGCATCGGGCACGCCTGAAAACAAATCGCTGGTGGAAGCAACGCCGATTGCCGAGAGCATTGCAGCCCGGTCTGCTTCAGAATGAGGAAGATAGCGCATGGGGATAATCCGGCTTTTGGGCGATCAGGCGATGTGGGCGGCGTAGGCAGTTTCATCCATCAGGTGGGCCGTATCGGCGTCGGCGGAAAGCGAAACCTTGATCAGCCAGCCTTCACCCATGGCATCGGAATTGACCTTGCCCGGGTCATCGTTCAACGCTTCATTGACTTTTGTCACCGTGCAGTCGAGGGGTGCATAGATTTCCGAAGCGGCCTTGACCGACTCCACAACTGCGATTTCATCGCCCTTCTTGAAGCTGGTACCCACGGCCGGCAGCTCGACAAAAACGATGTCGCCCAATTGTTCCTGCGCATAATCGGATATTCCAATTGTGGCGCTGTCACCCTCCAGACGCGCATATTCGTGGTCCTTGGAAAAAAGTGTTTTTGTCATAATGAAAGTCCTTGCTTGGAAACGAAATGGCGTTGCTTCAGATACCGGGTTGACGCGCATAGTTTTGGCGGACAAAGGGCATTTTTGTGATGGTGCCGACAACCTCACGCCCCCGCACCAGCGCCTTGATCTTGGTGCCGGGCGTGGCAATTTCGGCGGGCACATAGGCCATGGCGATCGGCGCTTTGAGACTGGGCGCAAAAGTGCCCGATGTTACCTGACCGATTTTTGCGCCCCCCTCGTCAATAATCTCTGCGCCCTCGCGCACCGGCATGCGACCTTCAAACAGGATGCCCACGCGGCGCTTTTGCGGCCCGTTTTTGATAATCTCAAGCACGCGGGGGGCGCCGACAAAACCGCCATCAGTACGCCTCTGCTTGCCGATGGCAAACAGCAGGTCTGCCGAAACCGGGTCGATGGTGTCGTCCATGTCGTGGCCATAAAGGCAAAGCCCGGCTTCCAGCCGCAAGCTGTCGCGCGCTCCAAGACCGGCGGGTTTTACACGTTCGTCGGCATAGAGCATTTCCGCCATCCGGGTGGCCTCGGCGTTGCTCAGGGAAATTTCGAACCCGTCTTCACCGGTATAGCCGCAGCGGGAAATCTGACAGTCCATCCCCTCAATCCGGGCGGGCATGGTTTGCATGAAGGTCAGTTTGTGGGGCGCATCGCCGAGTTTGGCCAGCACGGCACCCGCAACTGGTCCCTGCAGGGCCAGCAGGGCCTTATCCTGGTGCAGTTCAAATTCGAGCAGGTCGCCAAGTGCTGCTTTGAAAATCGCCAGATCGTGGGATTTGCGTGCCGCATTGACGACAATGAACATCACGCCATCCGGCGCCTGGCCCACAGCGGGACGGGTGACAATCAGGTCATCCTCGATGCCGCCGTTGGCGTTGAGCAGAACCGTATAGCGCATGGAGCCGGGCTTGAGGTTTTTCAGGTTCCCCGGCAGCAGCGTTTCAAGGGCTGAGGATGTTGCTTTGAAATCAGGGCCGGTTACCGTCATCTGCCCCATGTGCGAAACATCGAACAGGCTGGCCAGAGTGCGGGTGTGCATGTGTTCGGCGACTATGCCTTCGAACTGCACCGGCAGTTCATAGCCGCTGAAATCGACCATGCGCCCGCCCTGGGCGACATGCAAATCATAAAGAGCGGTTTTTAGCGGGGGGGCATCAGGCTGAACCACGTCACATCTCCGACAACAAGAAGCATTTGCTCCAGGCAAGAAACAGCCTGAAGTTCATGCCCCCTCTGTCCGGCGACCTGAGAGATTTCCCGGTGCGCGAACCGCTCCGGTTACTCCTTCGGCGGGAACCTCAAGGGCTCCTCTTTCCAGAGTTTGACGTTGAATGCGGTCCTTCTGCCTGAGAGTTTCCGGGGCGGTTGCTCCTTCGGCGCCGGGCATCTAGCCGGTCTCTCCCGCGTTCGGGTGCAATAGTGATGCAAAACCTTATGCAGGTCAACTATACCTGAGAGTCAAACCCGACCCAGATGACAATATCCTCCCCCCCCAGATAGGGAATGGCAACGTTTTCCACCACTTTGACAAATTCCTCGGACTGGCTCGGCGGTGTAACGGTCATGGGAATGTTGTAGACCTGTGAGAAAACGGTGATTTCATCGCGCTCAACGGCAAAGCGCAAGGGAAGCGTCATGGAGTTTTGCGAACTGCTGGGGCCAAGAACCAGGCGACCGACAACGCCCATTTTGACCGTAATAAGCCCGTTGGAAACCACGCAGTTGCGCGACTGACCATCAATTACCGCCTGGAACTGCAGCGCCCGGGCATCTCCGATACGATTGTTGGCATAGGCAAAAATCGATTCGCCACCATCGCGCACCTTGATGGGCGGGCATTCAGTGGCAATTGCCGGCAAAGCGCTGGACTGCACCTGAGAAATCTCGTTTGGAGTTGCAGTTGTGTCTGCAAGCTGATTGGCGGAATTGGAACCATCGCCGACAAGAGAACCGACACCACACCCTGCAAGCGTCACGCCCACAACCAGCGCCGCTGCCACGCTACGCAGAGCAGGCGGGAGACGTTGTTCAGTTCTGTTCCGCGGTGTTAGCTGTTCGCTGGCTTTCATTTCTAAAAATTCCTACGCACTAAGTGACATTCCCTGGCCCGTCAGAACCAACATATCTAACCGAGGCTGCATTGCATGTCAGCCGCACCTTTTGTCATCCACGAACATGTCCTACACTGTTCCGTCTCCGGGTGGCGAAGGAAAATTCCGGCGCACCGCCCGATGCGTCCTCCCAGTCTGCGGACACGTCCTTGAATCGAGTTGACCGATCTGAAGAATTCACCTGTTCCGGACCTGCCAGACAACGCCCTCAGGCCAGAGCGCAACAGGCACGACATGGCCCGATTAAACCACATTTTGCTGGAATACAATATTTCCATCACCCCTAGCTGGCTGGCCCCAACCTAACCGCCTATATCTGCCAGAGATACAGCGTCCTGTCTTATTTCATAGGGACCCAGAGCCGACATAAACGAGATGATATAGGAGAGTTCGTAAAGCTCGTCGTCGCCACTTTCCCCCAGTTTGGGAAACGAAACTACTCCTTCTATCTGGCTTTTTTGAGGCGGCCCGAACACGATGGAAGGATTTTGAGTGGACAGGATCATCGAGGAGAAGTCAACATCGGGGCTTGAGAGCCGAACCAGAACCCGCTGATTGGGCTGGTCGAAAGCTACCGCCTCGACGATGTCAGTCTGTTGATCCCATGGGATGGGTACGCGGGCCATTGCCTGGTTGATGCGCAAACTCTGGGACCGGTCGCGCCTTTCCAGGTTGAGCTCAAGTTCGAAGTTTGCGAAAACGGGCACGCAAATATCCGAACACACACCCAGCACCGCCTGCATGGCGACAAAGGGCCTCTCCCCTTGCACGCTTAGCTCAACGGGCAGGACAATATCACCACGATATATGTGATCGACAAAGCCATAGATAACCTCCCGTACGGGAAACGGCCATTTGACTTCAAACGCCGAGACGCCTTTGGAACCTTCAAACTCCAGTTGCAGGGGGATACCGGTTTCACCCGGCACCCGCCAATAGGTCCAAGTGGTTTCAGGCATGGACAGCTCCAGAGCAAGCATTGTCCTGCCATCTTTCAGGACATCGGAAGAGACAAGGCGCGCGCTGGCCTGGGGTGCAATATCCTGCCAGGGCGTTTCGCCACCTGCTGCTGGAGTCTGCAGAGCGAAGAGAGCCATCAGGGCCGTGAGAGGAGAAAGCAAGCGCATGGGAGATGTGTTACAATAAGCAGTGCGAAGAAGAAACATCCCGGTGATCAGTCCTTCGTGATCAGAAAATTTTACTCCAGACGCTGTTCATACAGGCTCCAAGAGCGTAACCTTGTCGGCATGGTACAAAAATCTACAGACAGGGATTTCTCCCTGAAGGGCGAGTTTCTGGTCCCCATGCCTCTCATGGGTGATGAGCGTTTTTTTGAAAGCGTCATCTATGTCGTAGATCATGGTGAAGAGGGAGCGATGGCGCTGATTGTCAATCAGACCCTGCAGGACCTCAGGTTTGAGGACGTGCTGCGTGATCTGGAAGTTGGCGCTCCAGACAAAAAAATTAAGATCAGCAGCAAAATAGCCCGGCGCCATGTGTTGCGGGGGGGGCCGGTGGACCGGGCGCGCGGTTTTGTGCTGCACTCGCCTGACTATGAGTCAAACAATTCTTCTCTTGAAGTCACAAAGGATATTCATCTTTCGGCCAATGTCGAAATCCTTAGAGCCATCGCCTATGAAGATAAGCCGGAAAAAGCGATTTTTGCATTGGGTTATTGCGGGTGGAGCCCCGGTCAACTGGAGCAGGAACTGGCCCAGAACGCATGGCTCACGGTACCCTATGATGCTGAACTTTTATTTGATGTTCCCCTTGAAGCACGTTATGAGAAGGCGCTGCAAATATTGGGGGTCAGCAGGGCTTCGCTCAGCGCCTATTCGGGCAATGCCTGAAGCGGACATCACCTGGCAATCAAGTGAATTGTGAGGCGAGTTTTCTGTGCAGGTCGCTGCCCGAGAGGGCGGGGTCCAGAATAAATCCCTGAGCGAGCTGGCAATCCAGCAGACGCAGGCGCTCAAGTTCTTCGGCTGTCTCCACGCCCTCGGCGATCACCTTGAGACCCAGTTCGGTGGCTAAAGACATGACGGCGCGAATTATCGGGCCTTGGGTGTGGGCCATGCCGGTGGCGTCACTCATCTGCACGAACTGCGCTGGAATCTTGACCGTATCAAAGGGAAAGCGGTGCAGGTAGGAAAGCGAAGAATGACCGGTGCCAAAATCGTCCAGCGCCAGTCCCAGCCCCAGGTCCTTCAGGGCAGACAAAACATGGGCTGAGTGCTCTGGGTTGGTCATAACCTGACTCTCGGTCACTTCGAGCTTGATATGCCGGGCCAGCATGGTGTTTTCGGTGACCAGCGTGCGCATATCGTTGAGAAGCGTATCGGTGGACAATTGTGTTGCAGAGAGGTTGATGGAAACAAAAAAGTCTCCGTCGACCGGGAGCTGGTATATCCAGTTACCGGTCTGGTTGGCGGCCTGGCGCAGGGCTAGCCTCCCCAGTTTTTCTATCTGTCCGGTGCGTTCTGCCAGGGGGATAAACTCCGAGGGACTGATCGCGCCCCTTGAGGGGTGATTCCAGCGCATGAGGGCCTCGGCCCCGGCAATACGGCTGGTGTGAATATCATAGATCGGCTGGTAGTGGACCTGCAGTTCGCCCTCGTTCATGGCACGTTCCAGGTCCTTTTCGGAGGCCTCCGAATAGGCGGCGATGGAACGGGCTGAGGCGCGGTAGGCCTCAATCCTGTCGCCGCCGAGCCGTTTGGCATAGTACATGGCCAGCTCGGCGTCCCGCACCACTTCGGCGGCGTCGGCGGGGCCGTTGTCAAAAATTGTGATGCCGATGGAGGCAGTGAGCGCCAGGTCTTGGTCCCCGAAATTGAACGGTGCGCGCAGGCTGCGGCGCATCTGTTCGGCGATCTCTGCTATCTGGCTGGCGTTGCCCTCTGAGATCAGAATGGCTCCGAATTGACTTCCGCTTAGGCGGGCCAGGGTGTCCATGGGCCGGATCACCCGTGCAATCCTTCTGGACACCGCGAGCAGGACCGAATCCGAGGCTGCTTTGCCCACACGCTCATCAAGTTGTGAAAAATCATCCAGATCGATGATAAGAACCGCCGGTTTGGGGGCCGCAGAAGAGCGCGCGCGCGTCAGAGCTCTCTCGAGCCGATCCAGCAACAACTGCTTGTTGGGCAATCCGGTCAGGCTGTCATGCACAGCGTCATGCATAAGCCTTTCGCGCGACGCCCGCTGCTCTGTCACGTCCTGAAGCGTTCCTACAATCCGATTGACACTGCCATCGCTGCTCAGCACCGGCTTGACCCGCATGTTGAAGGTGCGAAAGGTGCCGTCCTGGCACCCCACCCTCACGTCCATGTTGGAGCGCCCCCGGCGCAACTCCACAAGAGTGTCAAGCGCCGTGCGGAACTTGTCCCGGTCTTCCGGATGCACGCGGTCAAGCCAGAGTTTTATGGCACCGCGCAGGGTTCCGGGTCGTTCTCCCAGACGCGAATGCAGTTCTGGGGCGACGTTGACCCGGTCGCGCTCAATATTCCAGTCAAAGACAAAATCACCGCTACCGGTCAGGGCCAGTGCCCGGCGTTCAATTTCCGACAATGATCCAAGGGAAACCTGTCCCTCGGCAAAAGCGTGCTGCACGGTGGTGAAGCCGATGAGCATGACAATCAATACCAGACCGCCGGCAACCGCGGGTTGGGCAATATCGTTGGAGATGCGCCCCGTGATCACCATCCAGGAGTAGAACAACCAGGCAAAAAATATGATCCAGGTCGGTACCAGCATCACTGCGCGATCGTAACCGCGCATGGCAAGCAGAAGAATGAGCACAAAACCCAGAATGGCCAGGATGAACAAAACCGTGCGGGCAACGGTTGCGGCGATTGAAGGCTGAAGGAACGCAAAGGCAAATAGTGCCAACATCACCGCGGAGAGCGCCAGTGCCAGATGCAGGAAACGCAAATGCCAGCGGTGCAGGTTCAGATAGATAAACAAGAAACCGAACAAGGTCGTGGCGATGGCCGCTTCGGCGGCAGCCCGGTAGGGTTGAACCGAGCCATTGCCGACTCCAATCAGGCGACCAAGAACACCAAAATCGACCAGAAGGTAGATCAACACCGCCCAGGAGAAGGCAGCGGTAGCCGGAAATACCCCCCTCCCCTTGACCACAAACATGATGGTGAGGAACACAGCCGCCAGACCGGCGATGCCCAGAACGGTGCCCCGAAAAAGGGTAAATGAGTTGACATAGTCGCGATAGGCGCCCGGTTCCCACATGTAAAGCTCGGGCAGTCGGTCACCGGACAGCTCGGCGGCAAAGGTCACAGTTGCACCGGGGTCAAGCACAACCTCAAAAACATCTGCTTCGGCATCAATCAGGCGTTGGGGGCGCAAGCCTGAGCTTGGAGTGAGTTCGGAAATGCGCTCGGATCCCAGATCGGGATTGAACAGGCCCGAGCCCGGCATACGGAAAAACGGTGCAACGAGCAAACGCTCAATCTGTTCATCCGAAGGGTTGCTCAGGGCAAAAAGAGCCCAATTGGGGTTTGTCCCTTCTTTGGCAGCCAGAACCTCGATCCGCCGAATGATGCCGTCTTCGCCCGGCGCTGTTGACAGACGCACCCGGCCTTCGTTTCCGGGCAGCACGTCAACCGCGGCCCTCAGATTGACAGCGTTCACATCAGGGGGAACAGAAACGACCTCAAAGGCGTTGGCGCTGCGCGTTCCAACTGCAGCAAGGACTATTGTTATCGCAAATAATACAACAAAACGCATTGCGTGCAGGAAATTCTTTGCCGGTTTGCCCCATGGGAACACTTTTGGTATCGGGGATTTCCTCAACTCACAAGCTCATAACGTCAGGTTGTTTCTTTTTTCGCATTGTACCGCTGGGTTGTTAAACCATACAGAACGTGATCGCGCCACTCCCCCGCAATCTGCAGGAAGTGTTCCGCAAAGCCCTCCTCAACAAAACCGTTCTTTTCCAGCACGCGGCGCGAAGCTGCGTTCTCAGGCAGGCAGGCCGCATGCAGCCGGCGGAGCGCGAGCTGGTCAAAAACAAAGGGAAGGCAAAGTCCAACGGCTGCGCTCATATGCCCCTTGCCCGCATCGTCCACTCCCACCCAGTAACCAATATTGGCATGGCAGGCAGCGCGATAACGGATATTTGACAAGGTGACACCACCCACAAGCCGTTCACTGCCAGCTTCAATGTCAAAGAGGAAGAACGAAAACTCCCTGGCTGCTTTTGCATCGCGGTTTATGCGGCGCAACCGCGCGCCGAAATTGCTCCGGGTGAGGTCAAGTCTGGACCATTTTGGTTCAAACGGTCTGAGAAACTCCCGGCTGGTGGTGCGCAGGTCCCTCCAGGCTTCAAAATCGGCCTTGACAGGCAAGCGCAGGCGCTGCCCCCCGCCATTCAATACCGGTCCGTTTTTTCGGGTCCACAATGCGAGCATCAAGAATCAAGCTCAAGCTGAAAAGTGCTTAACAATATCTCCATAGCTCAGCAGGTTCCCAACCGGGCCATTTCCGGCCAACGCCGGACTGTCCCCGGCGAAAATCTGACTGGCTATTTCCTTTACTCTGGTTGCGTCAATCCGATTGATACGTTCGATGGTCTCTGCCATTTCTATCGGGCGGCCCCATAATATCTGCTGACGCGCAAGTTGTCCGGCCCGGGCGCTCGGGCTTTCCAGTGACATCAGCAGGCTGGCCCGAATCTGGTTGCGAACCCTTAGCACTTCCTCGTCGGTGATCGTGTCAACGGCAGCGCGCAACTCGTCAAGGATAACAGGCATGAGTTCGCCGACCTCTTTTTCGCCGGTCGAAGCAGAAACACCGAACACGCCACAATCTGCAAATGCCCAGTGGAAAGCATAGACCGAGTAGCAAAGGCCACGTTTTTCACGCACCTCCTGAAACAGGCGGGAACTCATTCCTCCGCCCAGTACGGATGCCAGAATCTGGGCGGCATAAAATCCGTCAGAATTATAAGCCCGTCCCTCAAACCCCAGAATTACGTGAGCCTGCTCATGTTTGGAGGTATTGCGCCTGTCCCCCCCGACATATTGTGCTTTGACGGGCGCCAGATCCCCTTCGGCCTTCAGCCCGCTAAACCGGTTTGAGGCAATGTCCACCAATTGCCCGTGGTCGACATTTCCGGCGGCAGACAGCACCATTCGAGAGCCCACATAGTTGCGGTCCATGTAGGCCCGAATCTGCTCCGTCCCGAAACTGTTGACAGATTCCACCGTCCCTAGAATCGTGCGCCCGATGGCCTGGTCCGGAAACACCGCCTTCTGAAACAGGTCGAGAACCTGATCGTTGGGATCATCCAGAGAGGCTCCGATCTCCTGTTCGATAACGTGCTGCTCGCGGGCGAGTTCTTTGGCATCGAAAACCGAGTTGCGCAAAATGTCTGAAAGTATATCAGCGGCCAGCGGTACATCGTCCTTGAGCACGCGGGCAAAATATCCCGTGTGTTCAATGGAGGTCGCGGCGTTGAGTTCCCCCCCCACACGTTCGATCTGCTCGACGATTTCACGCGAAGTCCGGGTGGTGGTACCCTTGAAAGCCATGTGTTCCAGAAAATGGGATATGCCATGTTCCTCAGGGCGCTCCCAGCGCGACCCGGCTTTCACCCAGACACCCAGCGAGGCGCTTTCCAGGTGAGGCATGTGATGGGTCAGAACCGTCAGGCCATTGTCCAGTCTGGTGCTTTGAACGCTCAACTTGCTCTCCTCAGGCCCGGATGCGGGCGCGTATGTATTCCTGCAGTGCGCGTGTATCAATTGCCAGCACATCACAGCGTTCCGTTCTTTCGTGAAGGTCACTCAGCCAGTCCGGCAAATCAGGTTCGATGCCGCAGGCGGAGCGCACGGCCTTGGCGAATTTGACCGGATGGGCCGTTGCAAGCGCGACCATTGGCGCCGATATTTTCTTTTGTCTGCGCGCTACATGCAGCCCCACAGCGCTATGCGGGTCCGCCAGATATTGCGAACCAGCAAGGGTGTCGGCGATGGATTGGGTGGTTTCGGCCTCGTTTGCGCTTCCCACAGAGAAATGGCGGGTGAGGTTCTTCATTGTGCCTCGCGCGATTTCAAAGCCCCCGGACTGTTGCAGGGAATCCATCATCGCCCGAACGGCACCGGCATCCCTTTGCGCGGACTCGAACAGCAGGCGTTCAAAGTTGGATGAAATCTCAATATCCATGGACGGGCTCTGAGTGGAAACAACGCCGTCTATCTGATAGGTACCGGTCTGGAACGTGCGCCGCAGGATGTCGTTGGAGTTCGTTGCAATCACCAGTTTTTCGATGGGCAGTCCCATTTGATGGGCAGAATAACCTGCAAAAACATCTCCAAAATTTCCGGTGGGTACCGTGAAACTGACTTTTCGATGTGGCGCGCCAAGGGCCGTTGCCGCGGTGAAATAATAAACGATCTGCGCAACAATCCGGCCCCAGTTGATGGAATTGACACCTGAGAGGTGCACATCGTCACGAAATGCCTCATCCAGAAAAAGGGCCTTGACCAGGTTCTGGCAGTCGTCAAACGAGCCTTCAACGGCAATGTTGTGCACGTTTTCATCAAGTACCGTCGTCATTTGGCGCCGCTGTACCGGCGACACACGGCCCTTGGGATGCAGAATGAATATGTCGGTGTTTTCTCTGCCCCGGAACGCCTCAATCGCGGCTGAGCCGGTATCACCCGAGGTTGCACCGATGATGGTGGCCCGTTGGCCGCGCTGCGCAAGTATGTGATCCATCACGCGCGCCAGCACCTGCATGGCGATATCCTTGAAGGCGAGGGTGGGACCGTGGAACAGTTCGAGCGCAAACAGCCCCGGTTCCAGTTCGGCCAGAGGAGCTACGCTTGGGTGGCGGAAACAGGAATAAGCACCGCCGATAATTGAATTGAGAGCGGTATCGGAAATCTCGCCGTCGACAAAACGGCTGATTATCTCAAAGGCCACATCGCGGTAAGGCCTGTTGGCCAGTGACGCGATATCCCGGCTCGTCAGGCGCGGCCATTCGTCGGGAAGATATAAACCACCATCGCTGGCGAGGCCTGCCAGAACACTGTCACAAAACCCCAGATTTGGCGCTTGGCCGCGCGTGGAGACATATTTCATTGGCGAAAAACTTTATCTGGACTTGTCACTGTCGGGGTGGGTACAAATCAAAGTGCACCACTGGATGAAATCATTTGGCATTCCGCTGTCTCCAGGCACGCCAAAGCCAGAATATCAGCATAATCGGCGTAAGAACAGCCAGCGAAAACCAGGTGAGGGCATACTCAAGATGCCGGTTGGGAAAAACGAGGCGCGTCTCCCCCCCTTGGGGCAGAGCTCCCTCCCCGCTCGCGTCCGCATTTATGTAGACGGGGGCAACCGGACCGAGGTCCGTTTCGGCAAACATCATCAGACGGTCAATATTGCGTACCCATTCAACCCGATTTGGGAAATCCGAGCCCGGCGTGAATGTATTGGGCATTTCTGAAGCGCGCGCCAGGCCAACAATACTGACTTCGCCTCTGGGCCCTGCGCCTCCTCGTTTGAACTCCTCTGACTGGGCCTGGGGAACAAAGCCACGGTTGACGAAAACGGTCCCTCCCCCGGCAAGTGTGAGTGGCGCAACTACCCAGTATCCTGGTCCCGAATACCTACCGCGGGCGTCGGCAAGATAGGTGAACACCAGAACCGTGCTCCGGTGGTCGAAGGTTCCGCTGACTTTGACCGGGCGGAAGTCATAGGTTTGAGGGTCAAAGCCAACCCACTCATCCAGTGGGGGCAGGGGAATGGGCGCTGCGCCAACCCGTTGTTCAACAGCGGAAATTCGGGCGTTTTTGAGGGCCAGCCGTTCCAACTGCCAATTGCCCAAATAAGCAAAGAGCCCCGTCAGGGCCAACATGAGAACAACAAAACCCGTTTTTGAGCCGGCTTGCTTCTTCGCTTCGGTCTGGAACGGGTGTTCGGCCTGGCCAGCATTCTTGGAAAGTTCACTCACTTTGCCCCTCCCCCGCATCATGGCGGTATTGCAGGGAAATCAGAATTCCCTTGAAAGGCCGCAGAAGCGCGATCGCCAGAACCACGGTCAGCGGTATCCAAAGCGCCAAGTGCACCGCCATGGAGGGAGAAAAAAACACGTCCACGACAAGTGCAAGACCAACAACAATAAAACCAACGACAAAGATGATAAATATTGCAGGACCATCACCACTGTCGGCAAAGCCCAAATCGAGTCCGCAGCTTTCACAAGAAGGAACAGGGGTCAAAAAGCCTTCAAAAAGGGCTCCTCTGGCGCACCGCGGGCAGCGTCCGGCAAGTCCGGTGGCAATCGCTGAATGGCTGGTCTGGTCATGCTGGTTCATAAAAGCGGGGCACTCGCATTGTCCGCTCCTCCAGAGGTCCGGCCCTGAGGCGGCTTTCGTCTGGCGGGGCACCAAAAAGAGAGAGGGGCGCCCTGTTGACACCCCAATCTTGTTCGGTCGTTACCTGTTTAGTGGAAAACGGTAACATTCCAGCTGCCCCAGACATAGATGGAGGCGAAAAGGAACAACCAGACCACATCAACAAAGTGCCAGTACCAGGCGGCAAACTCAAAGCCCAGATGCTGTTTCGGGGTGAACTGACCCTGTAGCATGCGCACGAGGCACACGATCAGGAAAATGGTTCCCACCAGCACGTGAAAGCCGTGAAAACCGGTGGCCATGAAGAAGGTGGAACCATAAATGTTGCCAGAGAAGGAGAAGCCCGCGGCTGCATACTCAATGATCTGTACGGTTGTGAAAAGCACGCCAAGAAGAATGGTCAGGATCAGCCCCCACTTGAGCCCTTCCCGGTCACCTTCGAGCAGGGCATGGTGAGCCCAGGTTACCGTCGTGCCCGACGTAAGCAGAACCAGTGTGTTGAACAAAGGCAGGTGCCAGGGGTTGAATACCTCAATCCCCTGGGGAGGCCAAACGCCGCCGGTGGCGGCAACACGGGCGAACTGCTCCACATCGTCAACCCGGAAAAACCCGTCAAAATAGGCCCAGAACCAGGCAACAAAGAACATGACTTCCGAGATGATGAACAGGATCATTCCATAACGGTGGCTGATCTGCACAATTTCAGTGTGGTCGTTGCCGTTTGCTTCTTTTATGACGTCCGCCCACCAGACAAACATGGTATACAGAACGCCCGCCAGACCGATGAAAAACAGCCAGGGTGTCACATCCCGCATCCAGGCAATTGCCCCAACAGCCATGACGAAGGCCGATATCGAACCGATGAAGGGCCATGGACTTGGGTCTACGAGGTGATAATCGTGATTTTTGGCGTGGGCTGCCATGGTCAGCTACTCCCGGTCTGTGCTGTGTAAAATGTGTATGATAAGGTTACTTCCTGAACGGTATCAAGCTCGGAAACGCCGTCAAGCTCTGGATCAAGAAAATAGACTACCGGCATTTCCACGGACTCGCCGGGCTGCAGGGTCTGCTCGGTGAAACAAAAACATTCGATCTTGTTGAAATAGGCACCGGCGATTGCAGGAGCCACATTGAAGGAGGCGGTAGAACTGACCGGCACATCGGAATTGTTGGTGGCGACATAAACTACCGTATGAACCGTCCCGATCTTGCTGGACACGGACTTGGCCGGGACAATGGTGAAATCAAGATCGGGGGCGACATTCTCGTCGAACCTCACGGTCATGACTCTGTCAATGATGCCATTGATGTTTCCGGCCGAGACCTGAGTGGTGCCACCATATCCGGTTATCTGGCAGAAGAGCTGATAAAGCGGCACAGCGGCATAGGCCATTCCAACCATTCCCAACGCAATCCCGCCGCAGAGTATCGCCACACGCAGGTTGCCCGAGGGCCAGCTTGTCCGCTTCAAAATTGTCTGACTTGACATTCCTACCTCACAGCGTCCGGTTGAACAGTTCCGGGCCCATTTTTACGATGGTGAGCATGTAGAACAAGAATACCAGCAGTGCGAGTGTCAGTGCAATTGCTATGGAGCGCTTGCGCTGGCGGGTAAGATAGGTTTCAGACTGTGCTGATTCCCGTTCCGGCGTACCGGTCTGCGAATTCCGTTTCGTCGTCGGCACTACACATAT
>DROE01000242.1 GCA_011322005.1 Devosia sp. | reverse complement strand
GTGGCGCGGATAGCCATAGAGTTCATCACTGCTCGCCAGTTCCATGGCATTGCCCAGATAAAGAACCATGATCCGGTCACTCACATGCTTGACCACGCTCAAATCATGGGCAATGAAAATCAGTGAGATGCCCAGCTCCCTCTGCAGGTCCTTGAGCAGGTTAATCACCTGGGCCTGAATGGAGACATCGAGCGCCGATACCGGCTCGTCGCAGATTATCAGCTTGGGCTCCAGAACAAGCGCCCGCGCAATGCCGATGCGCTGACACTGGCCCCCGGAAAACTCGTGCGGATAGCGATTGACCAGATTTGGCAGCAAGCCTACTTTGGCCATCATCTCACCCACCCGGGCTTTTATCTGGGCTTTTGGTGTGCGCGGGTAATGGGTCTTGAGCGGCTCGGCGATTATCTCGCCAATGTTCATGCGCGGATCAAGCGAGGCCAGCGGATCCTGGAATATCATCTGGATTTCCTTGCGGTGGGGGCGCATTTGCGCCTTGGACAATCTCGCAAGATTATCCCCCAGCCAGACAATTCTACCCGCCTGGGTTGGCACCAGCTTGATGATTGCACGCGCCAGTGTGGACTTTCCACATCCACTTTCGCCAACGATCCCCAACGTCTCCCCGGCCCGCAACTCAAAGCTGACCCCGTCAACCGCTTTTAATTTGAGCGGGCGCGTCCAGGGCATGGCCCCGGAGGGTTTGATGTCGAAACTGACTTTGAGGTCCTCAACCCGCAGCAGGGTTTCCCCCTTGCTCATTTCAGGTCCTCCTCGGCCACATGGCAGGCGCGCGAATGCCCGTTTTCATCAAATGTGATCAGATCGGGCATGACCTCGTGGCATTTTTCCAGCGCAAACTCGCACCTCTCGGCAAACGGGCATCCCTTTGGCAGGGTCATCATGTTCGGAGGGCTGCCCGGAATGGTTTCAAGCTCTTCGGAACTGTCGTCAAGCCGGGGCACCGCCGACAGCAGCCCGCGCGTATAGGGGTGCGAGGGAGAGGCAAAAATATCCCGCGTGCGCCCATATTCAAGGACCCGTCCCCCATAGAGCACCAGAGTGTTTTCGCATGATCCCGCCACAACCCCAAGGTCATGGGTAATCAATATGACAGCGGTCCCGAAATCCTTCCGCACCTGTTTGAGCAAGGTCATTATCTGCGCCTGCACCGTCACATCAAGGGCCGTGGTCGGCTCATCGGCGATCAGAAGTTTTGGCTGACACAACAGCGCCATGGCAATCATGATCCGCTGGCGCATGCCCCCCGAACACTCGTGGGGAAAGCGCCGAACAACATCCTGGGCGTCCGGGAGCTTTACCGCTTCCAGCATGCGCACGGATTCCCTGAGCGCCTCCGCCCGGCTCAGCCCCTTGTGCAGAACCAGAACCTCAATCATCTGCTCGCTCACCCGCATATAGGGGTTGAGCGAGGTCATGGGATCCTGAAATATCATGGCGATTTCATTGGCGCGAACTTTATTCAGTTGCGCATCGTTCAGCCCCACCAGTTCCAGACCGTCGAACACTACGCTGCCGCTCGCCGAGCCATTTTCCGCCAGCAAGCCCATGATGGCAAAAACTGCCTGGCTTTTGCCCGACCCGCTCTCCCCGACAATGGCCAGCGTTTCCCCTTCCCTCACATCAAAACTGATCTGATTGACAGCGCGCACTGTTCCGTCAGCGGTTGCAAAGGTCACACCCAGGTCTTTTACTTCAAGCAGGCTCACTGGTGGCAAAACTCCCCGCTAGCGATCTTTTGGATCGAGCGCATCACGCAACCCGTCACCGATGAAAAAGAAGCTGAACAACGTGATGACGAAAAAGAACAGGGGAACCAGAAGTTGCCATATGGTTCCGTAGGCAATTGTTCCCGCCCCTTCTGAAATCAACGCCCCCCAGGACGTGTTGGGCTCCTGAACCCCAAGCCCCAGAAACGAAATAAAGCTCTCGGTGATAATCATGCCCGGCACCAGAAGGGTGGCATAAACCACGACAACCCCCATCAGATTGGGCACAATATGGCGCACAATGATGGTAAAACTTGGCACGCCCGTCGCCACCGCCGCCTCAACAAATTCCTTGTTCTTGATGGAAAGGGTCTGTCCGCGCACAATGCGCGACATATCAAGCCAGCTGATAAGCCCGATACCCACAAACAGCATTTGCAGCGAGCGACCGAACACCACCAGCAGCAGGATAAGCACGAACATGTAAGGGATGGACATCAGAATATCGACAATCCGCATCATGACGGAATCAATGCGGCCGCCAAAATAGCCGGCCGTCGCCCCATAGAGTGTCCCCACAATAACAGCGATTCCAGCGCCGATCAGCCCCACCATCAGCGAAACCTGGGTACCCTGGATGACCCGCGAATAAAGATCACGCCCCAGATTATCAATACCGAAAAAATGCCCGTTGGCGATGGAGGGTGCCCCCAGTTCAGCGGCCTTGCCGATGCGTGACCAGTCTATTTCCTCGTTTGACCACACGGCAAAATAGGGGCCGACAAAAGAAAACAGAACCACCAGCGCCAGCACGACAACGCTGGTCACCGCCGCCTTGTTCTGCAAAAAACGGAGCATGGCATCCTGCCACAGGGAACGCCCTTTAATCGGTTCCATGCTGGCAAGATTGTCAGCCATTTCTTTAATTCTGTCGGTGTTCGGGACCATGCTCATCTTCTGGTCCTAAAGCCTGATCTTTGGATCAATCCAGGCATAAAGGATGTCCACAATCATGTTGAAGATAATGACCAGAGAGCCCATCAGAATGGTAATCCCCATCATCACCGAATAGTCCCGGCTCAGGGCCGAATTTACAAACATCTGGCCGATGCCCCCGGTTGAAAAATACATGTCGATCACCACCGAACCGGTGATCATGCCGACAAAAGCGGGCCCCAGATAGGAAATGACCGGCAACATTGTGGGTTTGAGCGCGTGTTTGACAATGATCCTTTTGTTCGAAAGACCCTTGGCCTTTGCGGTGCGGATAAAATTGGAGTTCAATACTTCGAGCATCGAAGAACGGGTGATACGGGCAATTGAGGCCATGTAGGAAGTGGAAAGCGCAATGACCGGCAAAACCAGATACTGCCACTGCCCCCCGTTCCAGCCGCCCCCCGGCAACAGGCCCAGCCACAGGGTAAAGGTCAGCACCAGAATTGGCGCCATAACAAAATTGGGCAGCACCTGCGCACCGATGGAAATGCCGACCGCCAGATAATCAAGCCAGGAATTGTGATAGATCGCCGCGGCCGCGCCCAGCGACACCCCGACGCTGACCGCAACGACAAACGACCAGAACCCGTAGGTCAGCGTTACCGGAAACCCCTGGGCAATAACATCGTTCACCGTCCGGTCCTTGAACCGGAAAGAGGGACCAAAATCAAATTCCGTGACAATGCCCCAGATATAATTGCCCATCTGCACATAAACCGGCTGATCCAGCCCGTATTTGGCCTCGATATTTGCCAGAACCTGGGGCGGAAGCGGCCGCTCCGAAGTGAAGGGGCCACCCGGTGCCAGATGCATCAATGAAAACGAAAATACCACCAGAATCAACAACGTTGGAATAGCGATGCCCAACCGGCGGATGATGAAATTCAACATAACAGGTTGACCCGGGGTTGTTTGGCAAAACAAGCATTAACGAACGCCACTTTGGTACCATGGTCAGGTCACAGGCAAACATTCACACGCTTGTTTGCAATATTTCAGCATACCAGCAAAAAGGGAAACCCCGCACTTCCCGGCGCGGGGTTCCTTTTTTTCAAGAACTGACTATTCAGCTACCCTGTAAAGGTCACGACTGTACCAGTTCTGCTCAACATTGTTTACAGGCCATGAACCAAGCAGGTTCGGATCCATCATCATCACACGGGTGTAATGATAGATCGGAATAATCGGCATTTCATCGGCCATTATCTGCTCAACCTTGGTGTAGTTGGCGGTTGCATCGCCACCGGTTTTGGCGTCCTCCATCAGCGCATCAATTTCCGAATTGGAATACTTGCCGTCATTGTAACCGGAGTCTGTTGTCACCAGGTCAAGGAAGGTGGAGGCTTCGTTATAGTCGCCACACCAGGCACCGCGGGCCAACTCGAAATCCTGTTGACTGCGGGTCTCCAGGAACACTTTCCATTCCATGTTGCCAAGGGTTGCTTCAACACCAAGCTTTTGCTTCCACATCTGGGACATGACGGTTGCGATCTGCTTGTGACCTTCCGAGGTGTTATAGATCATGTCGAACTTGAGCGGATTATCCGGACCGTAGCCGGCTTCCGCCAGTAGTTCGACAGCCTTGGCATCACGTTCCGCCTGGGTCATCTGACCAAAGGGAACATCAGGAACTTCAAACCCGGCTGTTGCGCCCGGTGTGAAGGTAAAGGCAGGGAACTGGCCACCCTGAAGCACATTGTCAGTAATCACAGAACGATCAATGGCATAGGAAAGAGCCTGACGGACACGCACGTCCTTGAAGGCTTCGGGGCCGCTGTCGGACAGGTTGAATGTGTAATAGTAGGAACACAGACGCGGGAAAGACACAGCCTGATCTGGATATTCTTCCTTAAGACGCGGATACTGGCCAGCAGGAATCTCCGTGCGATCCAACTCACCAGCCAGATAGCGGGTCAGGGCCGCATCATCATCATTGATGATCAGGGCCGTGGTTTTTTCGATCACCGTTTCCGCATCGTTCCAGTAAAGCGGGTTGCGTACGCGAACGGAGCGTTCGTTGGGAACGTGCTCGGCAAGCGTGTAAGCGCCGTTGGAAACGATGTTCTCCGGCTTGGTCCACTCATCGCCATATTTTTCGATTGTGGCCTGATGGGTGGGGAAGGTGGTGGTATGTGTCACCATCTGGGGGAAATAGGAAAGCGGCGTGGTCAGCTTGACCTCAAGGGTCAGGTCATCAACTGCCCGTACACCCAAAGCAGTCGGCTCCTTGTCCCCTGAAAGCACGTCAGCAACGTTTTCTATGGACATAAGATCCATGTACCAGGAATAAGGAGAAGCGGTTTCAGGGTCGGCGGCACGACGCCATGCGTAAACGAAATCTCCGGCGGTCACCGGATCGCCATTCGACCATTTGGCATTGTCGCGCAGATAGAAAGTATAGGTCATCTTGTCGTCAGAAGCCTCCCAGCGCTCTGCCACGCCGGGAACCAGATTGCCATCCGCATCCTGATTAAGCAGGCCCTCAAACAGGTCACGAGCAATATCAGAGCCGGAAACGTCCTCAATGATTTGCGGATCAAGTGAACTGAATTCGTCCAGATCGCGATAGGTGAAAGTCTGGTCTTCGGCCAGAACGGTGCCGGCAGGCACCTTTGCGGCATAGGCGGATGTGCCCATCAGAGCAAGGCTGGCAACACCCAGTGCCAGTGCCGATGTGCGAAGAATTGGAGAAAACTTCATGAAATGTCTCCCTGTTTTTCCGTTTGTTTTTTGTGTTTCACCCCTGCCCTTTCACCCGCAACAGGCAGGCCTTTCCGGCGGGGTGCGTTAATGCACGCGAATACATGAGCATCACGTTACTGTGAGGCAGCCTAAGCCTCAAACTGACGTTTTGGCAAGCTCCTTTCCCTTTAGGTTCGTTTAGCTTCGCTCGACAAGCGCAGCAACACCCATACCCCCGGCGGTACACACCGAAATCAGTGCCCGCTGTTTGCCCGTTTCGTTGAGCAATTTGGCCGTGTGGCCAAGGATGCGCGCGCCGGTCGCCGCAAACGGATGCCCGTAAGCGAGCGAGGATCCCTTGGCATTGATCTTGGCGGCGGGGACCTTGCCCATCACTTTTTCCCGCCCCAGAACCTCGCGGCAATATTTGCGGTCCGACCATGCTTTGAGCGTACACAGAACCTGCGCGGCAAAAGCTTCGTGAATTTCAAACAGATCAATATCGCCAAACGCAAGCTCAGCCCGCTTGAGCATGTCCGAAACAGCAATTGTCGGGGCCATCAAAAGCCCGTCTCCGGCGGCAAAATTATTGGCGCTGACCGAACCCATCCTCAGATAGGCCAGAATGGGCAGGCCATTGGCTTTAGCCCAGTCCTCGGAAGCCAGAAGCACCGCCGCCGCACCATCGGTCAGCGGCGTTGAATTGGCCGCGGTCAGGGTGCCGTGACCGGACCTCTTGTCAAAGGCCGGTTTCATTTCGGCCATTTTTTCAAGGGAGCTGTCGGCACGCACATTATTGTCCTTGACGATCCCCGCGCACGGCGTAATCAGATCGTCGTGGAACCCCTCTTCTATGGCTGCCGAAGCATTCTGGTGGCTCTTGAGGGCAAACGCGTCCTGTTCCTTGCGGCCAACGCCCCATTCCCGCGCCATCAGTTCACAATGCTGCCCCATGGACAGACCGGTGCGCGGTTCGGCCACCGAGGGAGCAACAGGGGCCAGTTCGCCAAAGCTGAACCCCTTGAAGGCAGAAAGCTTTTGCCCGAACGAGCGGGCCCGGCTGAGCCTGGCCAGCCTGTGGGCAAACTTGTCACCAAAAACAACCGGCGAATCCGATATAATATCCGAGCCCGCCGCAATGCCACTTTCAATTTCCCCGCAGGCAATTTTTGCGCCCAGAGAAAGCGCCGCCTGCAATGAGGTGCCACAGGCGATCTGCATGGTGGTGCCCGGTGTATTTGGGGAGAGGCCAGCATCAAGCGCTGCTTCCCGTGCCAGATTGAAATCGCGCGAGTGCTTGATGACCGCCCCGGCCATCACTTCGTCAATTTTTTTGCTCCCAAGGCCATAGGCTTCAACCAGCGCACCCATGGCGGTGCCCAAAAGCGTAAGGTTGCTCTGCTCGACATAACCCGTGTACGCCCGACAAAACGGCGTGCGCCGGCTGCCCACAATGGCAACACGGCGAAGTTGAGGAGTTTTTGCTTTAGCCATGATTTTGCCCTTTACGCCTTGCCATCCTGACGCGCCTTGAGCGGCCCGCCAAGAAACGGGGCAAACCCCGTACCCAGTATCACACCTATATCCGCCATGTCGGCGCTGGACACGATGCCCTCTTTGACGCAGACCTCACACTCGTCAACCAGCGGCTGCACCAGTTCACGCCCGAGCTCCGCCAGATTTGAGTGTTCGGGTACACTGCCTTTTTCGGCCCGTCCCTTGGTCCAGCGGTAAAATCCGCGCCCGGTTTTGCGCCCCAGATTGCCCTGCGCCAGCAGGCGGGCGAATTTACTGTCCTCCGCCACCGGCTGACCCAGTTCGTTGGCAACGGAATGGCCGACGTCCAGCCCCACCACGTCCATGAGTTCGATGGGGCCCATGGGCATGCCAAAGGCCACCGCCGCCGCGTCCAGCAGTTCCTGGGCCTCTCCCGCTTCAACCCGCTCGATGCTTTTGAGCAGATAGGGCATCAGCACACGGTTGACCAGAAAGCCCGGCGCACTTTTGACCACCACCGGGCTCTTGCCAATGAAAGAAGCAAACGAGCAGCCGGTACGAATGGCCAGGTCGGAATTGACCTTGGAGCGCACAACCTCAACCAGCGGCAATTGCGCCACAGGATTGAAAAAATGCAGCCCGACAAGACGGCTGGGGTCTTTGAGGTCTTCAGCGATCCGCTCCAGTTCGATGGAAGAGGTGTTGGTGGCCAGCACCGCGCCGGGCTTGGCCACGCTTTCAACCTGGGCAAAAATCTTCTGCTTGATTTCAAGGTTTTCAACCACCGCTTCGATGATAACATCGGCCCGCGCTGCGCCCTTGCCCGCAACATCGGCTTCAAGACGTGCCATTGCCGCATTGACTGCAATGGGTTTTTTTAGCCGTTTCTTGAACAGTTTTTTGGCCCGGTCCAGCGCTGGCTGGATACGCTCCATATCAAGGTCCTGCAAGGTCACCGCAAGTCCGCGATAGGCGCACCAGGCGGCAATGTCGCCCCCCATCACACCGGCCCCGATAACGTGGACCCGGGCAAATTTCGGCTTTGGCGGCTTGCGCACGCCCTGCTTTTTCAAGCCCTCGGACAAAAAGAACAGGCGGCGCAAATTTGCCGCTGTGCCCGAATCCATCAGCTTGGGAAAACGCTCGATCTCCCCCGCACGCATGGCCACCGGATCATTACCCTTGTCCTCGAACAGTTCAATCAGCGAAAACGGCGCCGGATAATGTTCCGGGCGCACCTTCTTTTTCACGGTTGCGCGCATCTTGTCGGCGATGAACTTGCGCAACGGCCCCATGGCCATCACCCGTTTGGTAAACCCTGCGGGTTTGCTTTTGCGCTTTTGCAGGATTGCCTTGCGGGCCTCCCATCGCAATTGATCGCGATGCCGCACCAGCTTGTCCACCAACCCCATTCCCCGCGCTGCTCCCGCCCTTAGATATTTGCCCGTGAGCATGATCTGCATCGCTGGCACTGGTCCCATCACATTCATGGAGCGTCCGGTGCCCCCAAAACCGGGGAATATCCCCAGCTTGACTTCCGGGAAACCGATGCGGGTCTTGTCATTGTTGACGGCAATGCGATAATGGGTGGCCAGTGCCAGTTCCAGCCCCCCGCCAAGGCAAAATCCATGAATGCCTGAAACGAAGGGGATGGGCAGCCGTTCGATCCGGTCAAACAGGGCATGCGCCCGCCGCAGCGCCTTGGTCATTTCCACCGGATCACTCAGGTCATCAAACTCCGTGATATCGGCGCCTGCAATAAACCCGCTTCCCTTTGACGAAAGCAACACCACGCCAACAAGCTCGTCGCTCGCCGCCAGGTCCTCAAACCGGGCGACAAGCTTTTCAAGTTCAAGAATAGCGGTCGTGCTGAGCACATTCACGGGCGCACTCGGCGTATCGATGGTCAGCCAGCCAATGCGTTCGAAATCAATCCCGAACTTCCACTGGCTCAATTTAGGCATAACCGGACTGGGGGTTTTTGGTTTTGCGCTCGAGCGCACTTTTGTGTTTTCTGCCACTTGATTGTTCGCTTTTCTCGCTTCGTCTGTGCTTTGTCACCTGCACCGGCCAATCCGGTCTGCTCTGGAACTCAAGTCCTGTTTCCTCGGTTCTTTACTCATTCGTTCTTCCGGCCCCGGCTGTTGCTCAGCCGGTTTATTGCGCCAAGCTCGTCCGGCGCGAAATCATCCACAGCAATGACCTTTTCTGTTGCCTCTTCGGCCAGCCTCAAGAACCCTGCTTCCTCATGGCTCAGGATTTCAGCGGTAACGGCATCGGTTATGGCATCCCGGTCAAGACGGTTTTCGATTTCACCCTTCTTCAGTGCCCGGATAAACTTGGCCTCGATTTCCTCGGCGCGCACCACTTTATTCAGCGCATCCTCCAAAACACCGGTTCGATCCTCCGGGTCAAACGAGACGTGAATTCCTCCGGTGAACCGGTCACGCTGTTCACAAGGGTTAAGAACCGCCCGGGCAAGCCGGTAGTTTTCGCGATCACTGGAACCAATATTGTGCTGACCAACAGGAAAAACCAGAAATTGCATGACCATCGCAACAAAGCGATTGGGAAAATTATCAAACACGGCGCGAAAATTCATTTCGATGGCCGCGATCCGGTCGCGGGCTATGGCTTCGATAACCGGAATGTCGTCCTTGATACAGCCATCATCCTCATAGCGCTTCAGCGTTGTGGAGAGCAGATAAAGATCTGAAAGAATGTCCGCCATCCGCCCCGAAATCCGTTGCTTGCGCTTTAGATCACCGCCCAGAATTACCACCACCCAGTCGCCCACCAAGGCGAAATTCTGCGCATAGCGATGCAATTGCCGATACCAGTGCGCCAATTCGTGATCCACAGGACTTGAAGCAAAACGGCCAAAGGTTATGGACTGCCAGAACGAGCCGGTGATGTTGCCCAGCATGAAAGAAACATGGCCCCCGAAAGCCGCATCGAATGCTTTCAGTCCGGCACGCCCGTCGGGGTTTTGCGCCGCACTGATTTCATCATAAAGATGCGGATGCGCTCTGAGGGACCCTTGCGCAAAGGTGATCAGAGTCCGGGTCAGGATGTTGGCACCCTCAACGGTTATCGCCACCGGCGTGTTGGCATAGGCCGAAAAGAGATAATTGCTCGGTCCGTCCTGCACCGCTCGGCCCCCGTGGATATCCATGGCATCATCAATACAATCGCGCATGGCCTCGGTGGAGCGATATTTCAGCAGCGCCGAGATGACTGCGGGCTTCTGTCCCTCATCAACCATCGAAGCGGTAACCGCCCGTGCGCCTTCAAACATATAGGCAGACTTGACCAACCGGGCCAGCGGCTCGGCCACCCCTTCCATTAACCCGACAGGAATGGTGAACTGGCGCCGGATACGCGCATAGGCGCTTGTTACCCGCAGCATGGCCTTGATAGAGGTTGATCCTATCGCAGGCAGCGAAATAGCCCGCCCCGTCGACAGACACTCCATGAGCATGCGCCAGCCCTGCCCCGCATACTCGGTGCCTCCGATGAGAAAATCCAGCGGAACAAACACTTCATCCCCGCTCGTGGGTCCATTCATGAAAGCCGAGCGCGAAGGATAATGCCGCCGCCCTATTTTGACTCCCTCATGGTCGGCGGGAACCAACGCCAGCGTGATACCCACATTCTTGCCCTTGCCCAGAAGGTTTTCAGGGTCGAGAAGATTAAACGCCAGTCCCAGAAGCGTGGCCACCGGTGCCAGCGTGATATAACGCTTGTCCCAGCTTAGCCGGACACCAAGCACTTTTTCTCCCTCATACATACCATGGGTTACCACCCCGACATCAGGCATGCCCGCCGCGTCAGAGCCCGCGGTCGGACCCGTTAGCGCAAAGCAGGGAACTTCCTTGCCCTTGGCCAGCCTCTCCAGATATTGCTCTTTTTGTTCTGGCGTTCCGTATTTTTCCAACAGTTCGCCCGGCCCCAGGGAGTTGGGCACCATTACAGTAATGCCCGCAGCAACCGAGCGCGATGCAATCTTTGAAACCACCATCGATTGCGCCTGGGCTGAAAAACCAAGTCCCCCATGCTCCTTGGAAATCAGCATGCCCAGAAACCCGTTCTCCTTCATGAAATTCCAGACTTCGGAGGGAAGATCGGCCAGATTGTGCCTTATATCCCAGTCGTCAATCATCAGGCACAATTCATTTGTGGGACCGTCCAGAAAGTCCCGTTCCTCGTTGCTCAGGGAAATTTTGGGAAGGCTGAGCAGATTGTCCCAGTTGGGCCGCCCGGAGAAAAGGTCGGCGTCCCAGCCCACGGTTCCCGCGTCAAGCGCTTCTTGTTCGGTCGAAGAGATGCGCGGTAAAATGCGCTTCACCGCCTTGAAAACCGGACCGGTAAGGGTCAGGCGTCTGAGCAGTGGAATAGAAAAAAAGCCCAGCACCACCGCCGGAGTGACGGCAATAATCCAGGCCCACACCCCACTGGCGGAAGTAAGCAGCAGGGAAATCATGCCGATGGCCAGGGCCACCGCCGCCCATAGCCAAACCGGCGTCCGGTGATAGGCAAGAATGAACACCGCTGCCAGCACTACAATAACAATCGCAAAAAACATGCGTTACTCCGGATGATTTACTCTATGCCCGCTCGTGGGAAGACAAAGTATGCGCCACGAATACCATAGTTGACGTATACGTCAACCTGCCGGTCCGATGAGTCCCAGGTCCGCAACGCGCCACCAGCCTCAACCTTGGTATGACTTCAGCCGGATATCCGCTTTCCCACACCTTTCTTGTTAGCACTTTTCTGGTCAGCCGTTCAATCTGCGACCATATGAACCAATTTCTTCCCGGTCCTTGACCTCACTCACCAGTAAATTTACGGTCAGTCGAACGGGCGTGGACTGGAAATCAAAAAAACGCTTTTGCCCGAAGGGAGTAGTATAATGGGTGTGACACCGGAATCAGATCAACTCTACCGGCCCTGGATAAACAATTATCCCGCGGGCATAGACTGGGACGTGGAAGTTGATACTACGCCGGTCCATCTGCAGATTCTTGATGCCTGCAAAAACCATGGCTCTTCAAATGCGCTGGACTTTATGGGTGCCAAAACCACATTCAAAACACTCGGAAAGGACATAGAGGCCTTCGCCGGGGCTCTTCAAAGCCGGTTCGGTGTAAAGAAAGGATCGCGGGTTGCGCTTCTTCTGCCCAATACGCCGTTCTTTCCGGTGGCCTATTACGGGACACTGCTCGCCGGCGGTACAGTCGTCAACTGTAACCCGCTTTATACCGTCTCCGAACTTTCCCACATAACAAAAGACGCCGGCGCTGATGTGCTGGTCACTCTCAACCTCAAACTGGTTTTTGACAAGGCCGAGGCGCTTTGTGAGGCCGGTATCGTTAAAGAACTCATCGTTTGCGATTTTCCTTCCGCCCTGCCTTTGGTCAAGCGCGTATTATTCGCCATCGCCAAATCCGGTGAACTCGCCAAAATCTCCCAATCTTCGGTTGCCAAAAACACCACCAGTTTTTCTTCCCTGCTCAGGGCAGGCAACAAGGTCGAGCCCTCCCAAATCAACCCGGAAAAAGATGTCGCAGTGCAACAATATACCGGGGGCACAACCGGCCTGCCCAAGGGGGCCATGCTTTCTCACGCCAACATCGCCGCCAATGTGGACCAGATCGACAAATGGGCTGACGGACTGTTTGATCCGCCCTCAAAAACCATAGCCGTTCTGCCGTTTTTTCACATATTCGCCATGACCGTGTGCATGAATGTGCCTCTGGGTAAGGGCTCCGAAGTGGTGTTGATGCCACGCTTCGAGCTCAAGATGCTTCTGGACCTGCTTGCCCGGACCCGGGCCAACATCCTTCCGGCCATCCCCACTCTTATTCATGCCATCGCCTCGAACAAGAAAGTTACTCCCGAACAGGTTTCCAGTATCGAAACCATCATTTCGGGCGGAGCGGCTCTGCCCCAGGACACCCGCGAGGCTTTCGCAAAGCTGTCCTCGGCAACTCTTGCTGAAGGCTACGGTCTGACGGAATGCTCCCCTGTTCTTTGCTGTCAGGCCCTGCGTGGGGCTTCTTTGCCCGGCTCCATCGGCATGCCACTTCCCGGAACCGACATACAGTTTGTTGACCTGGATGACCCGACGAAATTTGTCGCCCCCGGGGAGCGGGGAGAACTTGCGGCCAAGGGTAAACAGGTGATGCTGGGATATTACAACAATGAAGAGGCAACCAGGGATGCCTTTGTGAATGGTTATTTCCGCACCGGTGATGTGGGCTATGTCGATGAGAAGGGCAACGTGTTTCTGGTCGACCGGATCAAGGATCTCATCATCTGCTCGGGCTACAATGTGTATCCCCGTCATATTGAAGAGGCCATTTATCGCCATGAAAGCGTTGACGAATGCAACGTTATCGGTGTCAAAGATACCTATCGCGGCGAAGCGCCCATCGCATTCATCAAGCTCAAGAAAGGCAAAAGCCTTACCAAAGCCCAACTCAAGACTTTCCTGGGAGAGTACATTTCCAAGATCGAAATGCCCCGTGAGTTCATCTTCAAGGATGAACTGCCAAAGACTCTGGTCGGAAAACTCTCCAAAAAGGAACTGCGTGAAGAATATGCCGAGCGAGAAAAACAAGAAAAATCAAATAGTTGATAGCGACGCAAAAGACCTCTACTCCATTGCTGATCTGGCCGGTGAGTTGGGAATTTCCACGCGCACCATCCGCTTTTATGAGTCCAAAAACCTTCTCTCACCGGAAAGGGTGGGCAATACCCGGGTTTTCCGCAAGCGCGACCGGGCACGCCTGCTGCTGATTTTGCGCGGCAAAAGGCTGGGATTTTCCCTGCGTGACATCTCCGAATATCTCTCTTTGTATGACACCGACGAAACCCAGGCGCATCAGTTGGCGCTGTTGCGCACAAAAGTCGATGAGCGCCTGGAGCTCCTTGAAAATCAGTTGGCCGACCTGCGCACAACCATAACAGAACTAAAAGAAATCCGGGAACTGGCGCGGACCGGCGCGCCGGATATCTAGACCGTTTCATGTTTAGATTGAACCATTCTGACGGAGCGTTTTTTGTGACAGGACCAAGCGACGGACTGAAGACCATATGGGGATATGGCCGAAGGACTTCGCGCCGGTGTATTGGCGCAAAAGGGCCCGTCCCCCTTGGGTTTCAGATTGGCGGATGTCCAGAGCCAAACCGGTCTTGCCCGATAACAAATATCGCGCTTCGCCCGTTTCAGCACTGGCCCATCTCGCCAATC
>DROE01000241.1 GCA_011322005.1 Devosia sp. | reverse complement strand
TTTCCATCATCGAGGGTACGCGCCAGGTGCTGGAACGCGAGGGGCCGACGGGTCTGGCAAAATGGATGCTCGAACAAAAGCAGGTGCTGTTTACCGACACCACCATGCGCGATGCCCACCAGTCGCTGCTGGCTACCCGCATGCGCTCCCACGATATCGTGCGCATCGCTCAGGCCTATTCGAGGGGACTGCCCAACCTGTTTTCGCTGGAATGCTGGGGCGGGGCGACCTTTGATGTGGCCATGCGGTTTTTGAATGAAGACCCGTGGGAAAGGCTGGCCAAAGTGCGCGAGGGCGCGCCCAATATTCTCACCCAGATGCTCTTGCGCGGCTCCAACGGGGTTGGCTACACCAACTACCCGGACAATGTGGTGCGCTATTTCGTGGAACAGGCGGCCAAAGGCGGAGTCGATATTTTCCGGGTGTTCGACTGTCTGAACTGGGTTCAGAACATGCGCGTTTCCATGGACGCGGTCATTGAATCGGGCAAGGTCTGCGAGGGCGTTATCTGTTACACCGGGGACATGCTCGACCCCGAACGCGCAAAGTACGACCTGAAATATTATGTCGGGCTGGCCAAAGAGCTGGAGGCGGCGGGGGCTCATGTGCTGGGTCTCAAAGATATGGCGGGCCTGATGAAACCGGCGGCGGCAACCAAGCTCATTGAAACCCTGAAACAGGAAATTTCCCTGCCCATCCACTTCCACACCCACGACACATCGGGGGCTGCGGCGGCCACGGTCATGGCGGCGGCACAAGCGGGGGTTGATGCGGTCGATGCGGCCATGGATGCGTTTTCGGGCACCACTTCCCAGCCCTGTTTCGGCGCGCTTGCAGCCGCCCTTGCCGACACCGAGCGCGACCCCGGCTTTGATGCCAAAGCCATCCGGGAAATCTCGTTCTACTGGGAGGCGGTGCGCACTCAATACCGGGCCTTTGAGAGTGATTTGCGCTCGGGGGCGTCCGAAGTCTATCTGCACGAAATGCCCGGGGGCCAGTTCACCAACCTCAAGGAACAGGCGCGCTCGCTGGGCCTGCAAAGCCGCTGGCACGAGGTGGCGCAGACCTATGCCGACGTCAATCAGATGTTTGGCGACATCGTCAAGGTCACCCCCTCCTCCAAAGTGGTGGGGGATATGGCGCTGGCCATGGTTTCCTCCGAGCTTTCCCGCGCTGACGTGGAAGACCCAACCCGCGAGGTGGCGTTTCCTGATTCTGTGGTCGGGTATTTTGCCGGTGATCTGGGACAGCCCCCCGGAGGTTTCCCTCAGGAACTTCAGAAAAAGGTACTCAAGGGCAAAAAACCTCTTACTGAAAGGCCCGGTAAATATCTGGAGCCTGCCGACATCGAGGGAAAGCGAAGGGAGATTTCCAAGGAGCTTGACCGGGAAATCGACGACTTCCAGCTTGCCTCCTATCTGATGTATCCAAAAGTCTTTACCGAATTCATGCGCGCCCAGGACCTTTATGGCCCGACCTCGGTATTGCCGACGCCGGTCTATTTCTACGGGCTCAGCGATGGCGAGGAAATCATGGTTGACCTTTCGCAGGGCTTCACGCTGGTCTTGCGGTTTCTGGGTCGGGCGGAAACCAACGAAAAGGGCATGGTCAGGGTGTTCTTCGAGCTGAACGGGCAACCACGCTCGGTGTTTGTGCCCGACCGCAACATGGCTGGCGAAATTGTTGTGCGCGCAAAAGCGCAGGACGATGAACCCGAACAGATCGGTGCGCCGATGCCGGGGGTGGTTTCAACAGTTGCCGTCAAGGCAGGTCAGCGTGTCAGCGCCGGGGACGTGCTGCTTTCCATCGAAGCCATGAAAATGGAAACTGCCATCCACTGCGATATGGACGGGGTGATAGCAGAAGTACTGGTTTCTCCGGGCGATCAGGTGGACGCCAAGGACTTGCTGGTACGGATTGAATGAAGTCCGTTATCGCCGCCTTGAAGTTCCATCAATGGTGGGGCCGCTGGAATCGTCGGGGCGTTGCCGGTAGCGTTCGGTGTCGTCAAAATTCGGGCCGCGCCGGGGCTGTTCAAAAACCTCACGCGGCAGGCGGTTGACCATCCAGTTGACGGCAAAGGCAATCAGCAGCACGTCGTCAACCAGCCCCAGCCCGAGGAAGAGGTCGGGCACGATGTCAAACGGGCTGACCAGGTAAACGACAACAGCAACCATCATCGCCTTGAGATAGAAAGGCGTGACCGGGTGCCAGAAGCCGCGCCAGAGCATTGCAAGCTGCTGGCGGAATATGAACAGACGAGACAGAAACTGGGTCATCGGACTAACCTAGGCGCGGGGTGAGATATTTTCAAGGGCGGGGGTATCAAGCCGGGCCGTGTTGCATCCCTCAAGCATTGGGACTATCAGTTTCCGGGTTGAACAGGAGTGCAAAATGGCCCAACCGGCGGCGCGCCGAAAATCGATGGGAGTAGATATTGGTGGAGTGATGGTGGGCGGTGACGCGCCGATTGTCGTGCAGTCGATGACCAATACCGATACCGCCGATATTGAGGCCACTGTCGCGCAGGTCGCGACCCTGCACCGGGCCGGTTCGGAACTGGTGCGCATTACCGTTGACCGGGCCGAGGCGGCGGCGGCGGTCCCCCATATCCGCGACAGACTGGCGGCGCAGAATATCGAGGTGCCGCTGGTCGGCGACTTCCATTATATCGGGCACAAACTTTTGAGCGAGTATCCGGCCTGTGCCGAGGCTCTGGCCAAATACCGCATCAATCCGGGTAATGTGGGGTTCAAAGCCAAGCGCGACACCCAGTTTGCAACGCTCATTGAGTTGGCGTTACGTTATAACAAAACAGTACGCGTTGGTGTCAACTGGGGCTCGCTGGATCAGGAGCTTCTCACCAGACTGATGGATGAAAACACCACACGGGCCGAGCCGTGGTCGGCGGCCCGCGTAATGCGCGAGGCCATCGTGCAGTCGGCGCTTTTGAGCGCTGAGCGGGCCGAGGAGATCGGTCTGGGCCGTGACAGGATCGTGCTGTCGACCAAGGTGTCCGACGTACAGAACCTGATTGCGGTTTATCAGGAACTGGCGGCGCGCTCGGACTATGCCTTGCATCTGGGGCTGACCGAGGCGGGCATGGGGTCCAAGGGCATTGTTGCTTCCTCGGCTGCCATGGGCATTTTGCTGCAACAGGGGATTGGCGACACCATCCGCGTGTCGCTGACGCCGGAACCCGACGGTGACAGGACGCTTGAGGTCAAGGTTGCGCAGGAGCTTTTGCAGACCATGGGGTTCCGGCAGTTCGTTCCCGTGGTTGCCGCCTGTCCGGGGTGCGGGCGCACCACTTCGAGCACATTTCAGGTGCTGGCGAAAGAAATCCAGGAGCATCTGTCCGCCTCGATGCCCAAGTGGCGCAAAACCTATCCGGGGGTGGAGAACCTCTCCGTTGCGGTGATGGGCTGTATTGTCAACGGACCCGGCGAGAGCAAGCACGCCGATATCGGCATTTCCCTGCCCGGCACCGGGGAAAGTCCGGCAGCGCCGGTTTTCATTGAGGGAAAAAAAGCCGCCACCTTACGCGGGGGCGATGTGGCCGAGCAGTTCAAGAAAATGCTGGTGGAGTATATTGAGAAACGGTTTGGGTAGAATTCGTCAGCTCTCCCGTTCAGCAAAGTACCGCGCCGTGGCGCGCAACCCGTCGGCTTCGGGGCCGAACATGGCCAGCGCCGAAACCGCGTGGTGAATGGTGTCGCCCAGATGGCGTTCGGCGGCGGCGAGGCCAATGCGCGAGACCAGCGTTGGCTTGGAGCGGGTGGCGTCTTTTTGCGTCACTTTGCCCATCTGTTCGGTGCTGGCGGTGAGGTCCAGAATATCGTCGGCCAGTTGGAAGGCCAGCCCCGCCGCCTCCCCATAGGTGGTGAGCGCCGAAAGCTGCTCGGCATTGGCGCGGCCAAGTATGGCGCCCATGCGCACCGATGCGCGGATAAGGGCGCCGGTTTTCATGGCCTGCATTTCGGAAATCTCGTCAATGGAAAAGCCGGTGGTCTCCCCCTCCAGGTCACGCGACTGGCCTCCGGCCATGCCCCCGGCCCCCGCGCCAAGCGCCAGTTCCACAACCAGCGCCGCGCGCACCTGCGGGTCCGGGTGGCAGCCAGGGTCCGCCAACAGCCCAAAGGCGTGGGCAAGAAGCGCGTCTCCGGCCAGAATGGCGGTCGCCTCGTCAAACTCCTTGTGTACGGTGGGCAGACCCCGGCGCAGTTCGTCGTCGTCCATGGCCGGCAGATCGTCGTGAATGAGCGAATAGCAGTGGACGATCTCCACCGACAGCGCGGTGTTCAGGGTCCGGGTTTCGCCGAGGCCAAAAATCGAGGCGGTCTGCATCACCAGCAGGGGGCGCAGGCGCTTGCCGCCGTTCAGGCATCCGTGACGCATGGCGGCAACGAGCGCGGCGGGCGGGTTGCCCGGGCCGGAGAGGTTTTGCGCGCTCAAGAACTCACTGAGGGTTCTTTGGATGGTTTGGGCAACGCGATCGCGCTGACTGGCATGTTCTGTCATGGGAATCTGACTAGCCACTCTTGAGGGCGGTTGCAATTGACAAACCGTTCAGAGGCTGGGAAGCCTGAGCTGTTTCAGGGCTAGCCAAGCCTGAATTTTGTTTGTATAACCCGCGCCGATCCGGCAGGAAAACCCATTAGCCAGCCGCACCGGTTGATTGAAGTGACCGGAGCGGTAAAGGCAGCAATCAGAGAGACTTTTCAAAATGGCAGTTCCAAAGCGAAAAACCACGCCATCAAAACGCGGTATGCGCCGTTCGGCTGACGCGCTGAAGCGGCCCGTCTATGTGGAAGACAAGGACAGCGGCGAGTTGCGCCGCCCCCACCATATCGACCTGAAAACGGGCATGTATCGCGGGCGTCAGGTTCTGGAGCCAAAAGAGGGCTGATCCCTTAACGGTTCAGTTTCAAAGAGTTTTGCGACCGTCTCTTTTTTGCAAGGGGCGGTCGTTTTGCATTTTGCCTTTTTGTTTGTGTGCCACCGCGCTGACGCGTAGAAGAATCCCGAACGATCTGGAGGCACCCAATGACACAACGCACAGAAAGCGACACCATGGGCACTATTCTGGTGCCGGGGGATAAATATTACGGGGCGCAAACCGCCCGCTCGCTGATGAATTTTGAAATCGGCACCGAGCAGATGCCCATCGAGATAATCCATGCGTTCGGTATTTTGAAAAAGGCCGCTGCCCTGACCAACAATGAGCTGGGACTGCTTCCTGACGACCTCACCGGATTAATCGTCAAAGCCGCCGACGAGGTGATCGCGGGCAAGCTCGACGCTCACTTTCCGCTGGTGGTCTGGCAGACCGGCTCGGGCACGCAATCCAACATGAATGTCAACGAGGTGATTTCCAATCGCGCCATCGAACTGGCCGGTGGTGAGATGGGCTCCAAGACCCCGGTGCACCCCAATGACCATGTGAACAAGTCCCAGTCGTCAAACGATACCTATCCGACCGCCATGCACATCGCAGCCGTCACCCAGATTGAGGGTTATCTGTTTGAGCGGGTGCAGTTGCTGCGCGACACGCTGGACAAGAAGGCGCGCGAATATGCGGATATCGTCAAAATCGGACGCACCCATCTTCAGGATGCAACGCCGCTGACGCTGGGACAGGAAATGTCGGGCTGGGTGGCCCAGCTCGATCACGCCATGGATGCGGTAAGGGTCCCCCTGCCACAATTGCGCGAACTGGCGTTGGGGGGAACCGCGGTGGGCACCGGTTTGA
>DROE01000240.1 GCA_011322005.1 Devosia sp. | reverse complement strand
GCGTGCGGCATCCCTCAACCTTCAACACCACACCAGTGCCTCCGGCACTTTTTCATACAAACCATACGCCTCGCATGGCGCGTTGAAGCAGGGCCAATTCTCCGGCCCGGGTTTTGATCGCGCGCGAGAGCGCGGAGTTAAACTTAATGGCTACCAAACGTATGCTGGTGGATGCCAGCCACCCCGAAGAAACACGGATTGTTGTAACTAGCGGAAACAAACTGGACGAATTTGATTTTGAATCTGCAAACAGACGCCAACTGCGCGGCAACATCTATCTCGCAAAGGTAACGCGGGTAGAACCATCATTGCAGGCCGCCTTTGTCGATTATGGCGGCAATCGCCACGGCTTTCTGGCGTTTTCCGAAATCCATCCTGACTATTACCAAATTCCGGCCGCTGACCGCGAAGCACTTTTGCGCGCCGAGGCCGAAGCCAACGCGGCCAGAGCCGAAGCCGAAGCTTCTGCAAGTGATAGCGGCAGCATGGGCGCCCGAAGCGAGCACGCAGACGAAACTGATGCGCCCGCTTTTGCGGACGACGGCGCCGAAGAAACTGCAAACGGCAGTGATGACACCGAGGGTGAAGAGAACGCTCAGACCGGGAATGTTCATGAAGCTATCATGGAGGTTGAGCCAGACGAAAACTTTGATGACCTTGGCGGAGGAGAGGGCGAAGACCTTCTTGAACAGCGCCGCAAGCTGACCCGCCGCTACAAAATTCAGGAAGTCATAAAACGCCGGCAGGTGTTGCTGGTGCAGGTCGTCAAGGAGGAGCGCGGCAACAAGGGCGCCGCACTGACCACCTACCTCTCATTGGCCGGGCGCTATTCGGTGCTGATGCCAAACACCGCGCGTGGTGGCGGCATTTCGCGCAAAATCACCAGCGCCGCAGATCGCAAACGCCTCAAACAGATCGCCGGAGAGCTGGCGGTTCCATCCGGCATGGGTGTTATCCTGCGCACCGCCGGCGCTTCGCGCACCAAAGCCGAAATCAAGCGGGACTTTGAGTATCTTTCACGGCTTTGGGAAAATGTGCGCGAACTGACCATGAAGTCGTCCGCTCCTTCCCTGGTCTATGAAGAAGGCAGCCTGATCAAGAGGACCATTCGCGACCTGTATAACAAGGACATCAGTGAAGTGCTGGTTGCCGGCGACGAAGCCTATCGCGAAGCCAAGGACTTCATGCGCCTGATCATGCCCTCCCACGCCAAAAGCGTGCAGGCCTACAAAGAGGATCAACACCTCTTCACCCGCTTCAATGTGGAAGCCCAGCTTGACTCCATGTTCTCGCCTCAGGTCACTCTGCCTTCGGGAGGCTATCTGGTGATAAACCCCACCGAAGCGCTGGTTTCCGTCGATGTGAACTCAGGCCGGGCGACCAAAGAACACAATATCGAAGCCACTGCCCTGCAAACAAACCTGGAAGCTGCCGACGAGTTGGCACGCCAACTTCGCTTGCGGGATCTGGCCGGGCTTATCGTGATTGATTTCATCGACATGACCGAGCGGCGCTCAATCCGCAGTGTTGAAAAGCGCATGAAGGACGCGCTCAAAAACGACCGGGCGCGCATTCAGGTTGGCCGCATATCACATTTCGGACTGCTTGAAATGAGTCGTCAGCGCATGCGTTTCGGCGTGCTTGAAAGTTCAACAGCCACCTGCCCCACCTGCGAGGGCACCGGGATTGTACGGTCGGTGGAAAGCTCCGCCATTATGGTTATGCGCGCCATTGAAGATCATGTGGCGCGCCGGCCCAACCAAAGCGTTGAAGTTCGCATGCCTTCTGATGTGGCGTTTTATATCCTGAACGCCAAACGGGATTTGCTGAGTGATCTGGAAAAACGGCTCCATCTGATCATCACCATTCTGGCGGATCGCAGCCTGACGGGCAGCCAGTTCGCCATTGATCGCAGTTCGGCGCGCCCGGCGCAGACTGGTGCCAGCAATGGTGTGGTGAGCATGGAGACCACCCAGATCGCGGAAACGCCCGAAGCGGTCTCCGATGGCACAGATGAAAACGAGCGGCAGCCCCGCAAGCGGCGCAAACGCCGCTCGAACAGCTCTGGAAACGATGCTGGTGCAAAACCATCGGAGAGCGCCGATGGGGCCGAAAAGGAAGAGACCATTTCGCAGGCCGGGGAAACTCCCGGAGATGGCGAGCAGGATGAACAGCCCCGCAAGCGGCGGCGCAGAGGCCGCCGGGGGGGACGGCGCAATCGGCGCGCTCCCGGGGGGGAAGTTGAAGCAGCAAACGCTGAGGCCGGCACCGGGAGCACGGATAGTGCCCCCTCGCCTGAGAACCCGGTTGGCGATGCGATGATGCCCAATGGCAAAAACGGGTCGGATGTCGACGCGGCTTCCGCCGGGCATAGCACTCCCGCCGATGCACCCGTTTCTGAAAGCAACGCAGACACCGAAACCAAAAGCAAGCCGAAAAAGCCAACCGGCAAGCGCACGCGCAAAACCACAACTGCCAAAAGCTCAAAGGCGTCGGGGACTGAAACCCATGAAGCAAAACCTGGTTCAGATCCGGAGCAGCCAGCTCTGGCCGCACAATCGGCGCCTCAATCCGGGGTTGGGCAGGAAGCAGATGTTCAAACCGCCCGCGACAATGGCACCCGCCGCCCGGCCCGTGCTTCCACGCCAATATCCGAAGAAGGCGT
>DROE01000239.1 GCA_011322005.1 Devosia sp. | reverse complement strand
CTCAACACGGATGCGAAGATTTATCAGGGCTCAAATCAGGGAAACAAAGGCTATATTATCGCACAACCGACAAAGGGGGAGGGGGCAGCGGCAAGGGCGGAATTGACACTGCCCCCCTTGAGCACGCTGATGTTGAGGGCAGAGCCGACAGAGAAGAACTGAAACGGGGAGGGAAGACATGCACAACCGACGCTCATACCAGGCGCCTCTGGCCCGTGATGCGCTGGCCTATGTGCTGGCGGGGGGGCGGGGCTCACGCCTGAAGGAACTCACCGACCGGCGGGCAAAACCGGCGGTGTTTTTTGGCGGCAAGTCGCGGATTATTGATTTTGCCCTCTCCAATGCCATCAATTCGGGCATTCGGCGTATTTCCGTTGCCACCCAGTATCAGGCCCATTCCCTCATCCGGCATTTGCAGCGTGGCTGGAATTTCCTTCGGCCCGAGCGTAACGAGAGTTTTGACATTCTGCCGGCCAGCCAGCGGGTGGGGGGCGACAAATGGTATGGGGGGACGGCCGATGCGGTGTTCCAGAACATGGACATAATCGAGGACCAGGAGACGAAATATGTAGTTGTTCTGGCCGGGGACCATATCTACAAGATGGATTATGAAATCATGCTGCGCCAGCATGTGGATTCGGGGGCCGACATTACCATCGGCTGCCTTGAAGTGCCCCGCGCCGAGGCTTGTGACTTCGGGGTGATGCATGTGGACGGGCACGACAAAATCATCGAATTTGTCGAAAAGCCTGACGAGCCACCGTGTATCCCCGACAATCCGGCGGTCTCGCTGGCTTCGATGGGTATTTATGTGTTCAACACCGGCTATTTGATGGAGCAGTTACGACGCGATGCCGAAACCGAAGGGTCGGCGCGCGATTTTGGCAAGGACATCGTTCCCCATATCGTTAAGAACGGCACGGCTTACGCGCACCGGTTTACCCGCTCGTGCGTGCGTTCAAGCAACGAAGAAGTTGCCTATTGGCGTGATGTGGGCACCATTGACGCCTATTGGAGGGCCAATGTGGACCTGACCGATGTTACCCCGCATCTGGACCTTTATGACAGCGAATGGCCCATCTGGACCTACGCGGAAATCAGCCCGCCGGCCAAGTTTGTGCACGATGAAAAGGGGCGACGCGGTTCCGCCATCACCTCGCTGGTTTCGGGGGGGTGCATTGTCTCGGGAGCCAGCATTCAGCGCACCTTGTTGTTTACGGGAACACGGGCGCGCTCCTATTCAGAACTTAACGAGGCGGTGGTGTTGCCCTATTGCGAAATCGGGCGCGGGGCGCGGCTCAAAAAGGTGATTATCGACCGGGGGGTCACCATCCCCGAGGGGCTGGTTGTCGGTGAGGACCCCGAATTCGACGCCAGATGGTTTCGGCGAACCAAAGAGGGCGTGGTGCTGGTCACACAGCCGATGGTCGACAGTTTTCTGGCGGCGCACTAGTGGAGGTGCTTTCGGTAACATCGGAAATCTATCCGCTGGTCAAGACCGGCGGTCTGGCGGATGTCACCGGCGCATTGCCCCATGCTCTGGGGGAGCATGGGGTAAGCATGTGCACGCTGGTTCCCGGTTACCGGCAGGTCATTTCCACTCTGGAGAAAACGGCCAGGGTCGCAACTTTCAAAGACCTGTTTGGCGGTCCGGCGCGGCTGTTGAAGGCAAAGCATGGCGAACTTGACCTGCTGGTCATTGAGGCGCCCCATCTTTATGACCGGCCCGGTGGCCCCTATGGCAGGGAGGATGGCAAGGACTGGCCCGACAACTGGGCCCGCTTCGCAGCGCTTGGGTTTGCCGGTGCGGCACTGGCGCGGGGGCTGGTCAAAGCATACCGGCCACAAATCATTCATGCCCATGACTGGCAGGGCGGACTGGTGCCCGCCTATCTGGCGTTTGGTGGCAGACACGGCACAAAAACCATTCTGACGGTACACAATCTGGCGTTTCAGGGTCAGTTCGACAAAAAAATCTTTGCGGACCTGAAGCTGCCAGCGCAGGCCAACAGTGTGGAGGGAGTTGAATATTATGGTGGTGTCAGCTTTCTCAAGGCGGGGCTGCAATATGCCGATATGGTCACCACCGTCAGCCCCACCTATGCCTATGAAATCCGCACCGGTGAGTTTGGCATGGGGCTGGACGGGTTGCTGAACGCGCGCGGCGACAGCCTTTTGGGCATTCTCAATGGCATAGATACCGAAATCTGGAACCCGGCGGAGGACGGGGCTCTGGCGCGCACCTTCAGCGCCGCCAGTCTCAAACGCCGGGGTGAAAACAAGAGGCTTGTTCTGGAAAGGTTCGGTCTTGAGGCGGGGGGTGGTCCGCTTTTCGGGGTCATCAGCCGCCTGACCTGGCAAAAGGGCATCGACCTGCTCGCTTCAAGCATTGACCAGCTGGTGGCCATGGGGGGGCAATTGTGCGTTCTGGGGTCGGGGGAAGCCGAACTTGAAACTGCGATGATGGCGGCGGCAAAGCGCCATCCGGGCCGGGTGGGTGTTATCATCGGTTATGACGAAGAGCTCTCGCACCTGATGCAGGGGGGACTGGACGGCGTGCTGGTGCCCTCGCGGTTCGAGCCGTGCGGGCTGACCCAGCTTATCGGGCTGCGTTATGGAGCGG
>DROE01000238.1 GCA_011322005.1 Devosia sp. | reverse complement strand
CCTCAGCCTGAGCCGCCAGCACCGTTTGACCCTTCTGCGCTTGAGCAACAAATTGCCGAACTTGGCGCCCGCCTTGAAGCCATTGCAGCGGGTGCCTCCACCGATGATGCGCAAATATTCGCCGATGAACTGGCCCAGACCCGCGCCGCCCTGGCCCAGCTTGAAACACTGAAGGAAGGGCGCGATGCTCTTGCTGCTGAAATCGAGCAAATCCGGCAGGCAGCCTCTTCCGCCACCGAAATTTCCGCGCAGGCCCGGGCGCTGGCTCAAGGCAACGCCGAAGAACTCACCCGCCTTGCAGCCCTTGTGCAATCCGAGGCCGCCGCACCCGCCCCGGTCGCCATTGCGCCCTCTGCCGTGCAAATCCCGCTGGCCCTGATGGGGCTCGACGCAGCACTGGATAACGGGCGCCCCTTTGCAAGGGAATTGCAGGCCCTTGCAACTATTCTGCCCGACCTTGATATTCCCCCTTCCCTTGGCGAAACCGCTGCAAAGGGCCTGCTCAGGCCCCCCGAACTGGTGACCCGGTTCAACGCCGCCCTGCCCGGCCTGCTCGCCGCCAGGCCCATCGACCCTGATGCGGGCTGGCAAAACAATCTCTGGGAACGCGTCAAGTCACTTCTTGCCCTGCGTCCCACCGGCGAGACGGCAGGCACCGATATCGAGGCGCTGGTCGCCAATGCCGAAGCCGCGGTCAACCGCTTTGATTTTGCCGCGGCCAGCACAGCGATAAGGCAACTGCCCCAACCCATGCAGCTTGTCATTGCTGACCTTGCCCGCCAGTTCCAAGCCATCAGCGACATGGAAACATTGCTGGCCGCAGCGCGCACCAGCGCCCTTGGGGGGCAAAATCCCGGCGAGGCCATCCAGTGATAAGACTTGTTGTCTATATCGGCCTCTCCCTGGTTCTGACCCTTGCCATCGCCTGGCTGATTGCCACCCCCGGCACCATCCGGATTGACGTTGGCGGCTATCGGCTGCAACCGGGTATCGGCGTCACCGCTGTGGCCCTTGTCCTCACCCTGGTCACGTCCATATTCCTTTGGACCCTGTTCTCCCGCCTGCTTTCAGCACCGCGCATGCTGGCAAAAAGAGCCGCCCGCAAAAGCCGGGACAAGGGCGTCGACGCCCTCTCGGACGGCTTCATCGCCCTGCAGGCCGGGGACGCTGAAAAGGCGCGCAAGCTGGCCCGGGACGCCAGAAACCGCCTGCCCAAAAACGCCGCTGCTCACCTGTTGCAGGCCCGCGCCGAACTGGCCCTTGGCCAGTGGGGTGCCGCCCGCGAACATTATCGCGCCCTTATCGACAACCCCAAAACCGCGCTCGCCGCCCTTTCGGGACTTTACGAACAGGCCCGGGCCCAGAACCGGGATGATGCGGCATTGACTTTTGCCCACAAGGCCCATGCGCTGGCCCCCGCGCTCACCTGGGCCGGAGAAGCGGTTTTTGATGACATCGTCCGCCGGGGCGACTGGGCAGCAGGGCTGGAGATGGTCGAGGCCGCCCCCGCCACCTCAAGGAGCGGCAAGGCACAAAAGAAACGCAAACAGGCGGTGCTGCACACAGCCATTGCCGCCGATGCAGAAAACACCGACCCTCTGATTGCTCTGGAGCACACCAGAACAGCCCTGAAGCTGGAGCCCGATTTTGTACCCGCCGCCCTGATTGCCGCCCGCATTCATTCCTCGCGCGGGGAGACCCGCAAAGGCACTTCTCTGTTGCGCCGGGTGTGGCGCGCCACTCACCACCCCCATGTGGCAACCCTGTTTGCCAACGCCCAGCCCGGAATTTCCCCCACCCAGCGCCTCAAACGCCTGCGCGAACTTGTGCCCTCGCCCCCCCCCGATGCCCAGTCGGCCATAGTACTGGCCCGGATTGCCATCGAAGCGCAGGAATGGAGCATTGCCCGCAACGCCCTGGCCAATTTTGCCTCCGCCAACCCCTCCCAGGCCACCTGCGTGGCCATGGCCCGCATCGAGGAAGGCCAGAACGATGATTTTGGCCGCGCCCGGCAATGGCTGGCCCGGGCGGTGACCGCCCCGCGCGACCCCATCTGGACCGCAGATGGCATCACGGCTGAGGAATGGGCCCCGGTTTCTCCGGTTTCAGGAACCCTGGACGCGTTTGAGTGGAAAGTGCCCACCAACGCTGTTGCTCTCTCAGACGATGCCGAATTGAACGGCTTTGAAGACGAAGATTTGGCAATATCCGAAGAAGCCACCCTTCTGCCCCCAGACACCGCCTCACTCCAAGAGACCGGCGGGCAAGAGCGGGAAGAAGAGGACGAGGAGGGGGTAAAAGCGGAGGCGGAGGCAGAACCCGCCCCCGCCGTCGGCCAGAAAAGCACCGGCAACTAGAGCGTTTCATGTTTTACCTTTGAGGTCCTTGCGCGCACGCGCCTCTCTCTTTAAGAAAAACGCCAGTCAATTTTTGATGCTGTCGGCCCGAACGGTCGGAGCCAAAGAGTGCCGCTTTAGCTCAGTTGGTAGAGCACATCATTCGTAATGATGGGGTCACGTGTTCGAGTCACGTAAGCGGCACCACTATTATATCTCGCCCCAATTCGCCTCGCGCCCACTCCTGTGGAGTACCCGGTGAATGGTCCGCGCGTCCCAACCAGCAAGGCACGCGCGGCGTGTCTGCTCCAAAAAAGGCATCTGCACGCCCCTCTTCACTCCCTCACCTTTTACCATAATAAAGCCCCACCACGTGTTCGGCCTGGGCAAAAAACAGCCAGCGCGAGGCAAACAGTCCGATGATGTGGGAAATCACGGCAGCTGCGGCCATAAACTGATTGTTTGGCAAAAGCACAATTATGGCCACCGGCACCAGTCCCATCAGAAAAATGGCGATTACGCGCAGCTTATCTACATGTTTTCGTCCCACCACATAGACCATTTCCTTGAGAAGATAATTCGGGCTTGAGTGCGGACTTTCGAGCAGGCGCACCCGGCCCAGATTGCCAAGGCCGGTCGCCGTTTCAATCGTGTGCCCGGCACGGGAGAAGCTCTCTTCTCCCAGCGTCCAGGCCACCACCTGAACAATGCTCAGCACAATCAAAAGCAACACCGCAGCACTTGTCTGGCCCGCAAGCAGGGCCCCTCCGGCAAGGGCGTAAAGAAAGAACAGTGCCGGGGTCAGCGGCGTGTTCCAGCGCGGCACGGTTTTCATCTGCGCATAAATCATCGAGGTGGTAAAAACGGTTCCAAGCGAGAGCACAGCACCCGCCCAGCCCACAATCTGCCAGCGCTGATTGAGAAAAATCAGGCCAATGGCGTAAACAGCCATCACCAGCAGCGAGACAATAGCCAGAATGCCCTCGCGGCTGAGCCAGCTTGAGCGCCACTGGGAAAAGGCTTTTATCGCCCGTTTCGGATTTCCCAGGTGAAAGGTCGAAGCGACAAGGCCGCCCACCGCCAGCCCATAGGCAACAAAAAACAAGGCAAATGCCGACCAGCCGGAAACAGCAGGCAGGCCAACGCCAAGCCAGCCCATCAGGCCAAAACCAAGGCCCGACAGAGCGGTAAATATGATGACTGAAGGAGCGGGGTGCATCAGATTTTCTCCAGTGCTTTGTCAAGCCAGCTCAAAAAACCCTTGGCGCCCCCGGTTTCCGCTTCAAGAGCCGGGGCAGGAAGCTCAATCTGGTCGTTGCCGGAAATATCGGCTTTGGACCGGGGTGGCAGATAACGGTTGACCGGATTGGTTCCCTGTTCCGCCATCAGGGCAAAACCGCCCCGCTCAGCGCTCAAAATTGAGACATTGCTTTCAGGGTCGGCAAAATCGCCAAAATGGCGGGCCCCGGCGGGACAGGTGCGCACGCACGAGGGCACCCGGTCCTCCTCGGGGATATTATCATTGTAGATGCGGTCAACGCAAAGAGTGCACTTTTTCATCACCCCTTCGGCTACGTCCATCTCGCGGGCCCCGTAAGGGCAGGCCCAGGCACAAAGCCCGCAGCCCATGCAATCGTCCTCATTGACCAGCACGATGCCGTCTTCGCTTCTCTTGTAACTGGCTCCCGTGGGGCAGACGGTGACACACGGCGCGTCCTCGCAATGCAGGCAGGATTTGGGGAAATGCACCACCTGGGCCGCCCGCTCCAGCGTCTTGACCTCATAGGTATGGACCCGGTTGAGGAAGGTGCCGCTGGGCTGAGCGCCATAGGCATCCATGTCCGAAAGCGGGCTGCCATAGTTTGAAGTGTTCCACTCCTTGCAACTGATGACGCAGGCATGGCACCCCACACAGGTATCAAGGTCGATGGCCAGACCCAGCTTTTTATCCGTGCTCTTGGGCAGGCTTGTCATTTTTTGAACTCCTCCCCGTAGGTGACGTTTTGCGGTGCGGGAGGCACCGGGGATTTCTGGGGCTCCATGTGGGGTTGGGAAACACCACTCCCTGCCTCGGCCCTTTGAATTTTCACCCGAAGGTCAAACCAAGCCGCCTGACCGGTAATCGGATCCGAATTGCTCCAGCGCATGCCGTTTTCGCGCGGCGGCAGCAATTCTGAAATCAGGTGATTGAGCAAAAAGCCCTTTTGCGCTTCAGGTGCTTTTTCGTCCAGCGCCCAGGCTCCCGCCCGCTTGCCGATGGCGTTCCAGGTCCACACGGTCTTGGCATTCAGTGCCTCCATCTTGACCACCGGAACCTTGATTTTGCCGTGGCGCGAAGTGAGCCAGGCCCAGTCGCCCTCTTTGAACCCGTGTTCAGAAAAAATCTCGCCCGAAACAAAAAGCGGGTTGGTGCCGTGAATCTGGCGCAACCAGGCGTTTTGCGAACCCCACGAATGATACATGGCCGCCGGGCGCTGAGTGAGAGCGTGCAGGGGGAACTCTTCGGTGTCCACCGCATCTTCTTCGAACGGCGCCCACCAGACGGGCAGCGGCTCCATGGCTTCTTTGACCTGTTGGCGCAAATGTTCGGGCGGCTGAATTTTGCCGTGCCCCTCCGCCGCCAGCTGGAACTTGCGCAACGGCTCAACATAGAGCTGGAATACATAGGGCTGCGGGCTGTCATAAAGACCGCGCTCCACCGCCCAGTCCTGATAGGCACTGTTCCACGGCTTGAAGAACGCCGCTTCTTCGGGGATATGCTCAATCCAGAAACCGCCGTTTTTGATATAGGCATCAATCTGGTTGGGGTTGGGTTCCCCGCGCCCGCTACTTTTGCCATCCTTGCCGCGAAAACCGGCCAGCGGTCCGACACCGGGGCGGCGCTCATGGTTCTGGATATAGTCCGCATAATCCTTGTATTTGGCACTGCCGTCCTCATTGACCATGCCGGGCAGGCCAAGCCGCGCACCCAGTTCGATGAGAACCGACTGGAAGCACCTGACATCCCTGTCCGGCTCGACCACCGGCCAGCGAATAGCGTCAGCCAGCGCATCGGCCTCACAGATTGGCCGGTCGAGCAGGGAAATGCAGTCGTGGCGCTCCAGATAGGTGGTATCGGGCAGAATGAGGTCGGAAAAGGCCACCATCTCGGAGGAATAGGCGTCCGAATAGATGATGCGCGGGATGACATATTCCCCGTTCTCGTCCTTGTCGGTGAGCATCTCCATGACTTTTGAAGAGTTCATGGACGAGTTCCAGCTCATGTTGGCCATGTACATGAACAGGGTGTCGATTTTATAGGGGTCCCCGGCATGGGCATTGGAAATCACCATATGCATCAGCCCGTGGGCCGACATGGGGTTTTCCCAGGTAAAGGCCTTGTCGATGCGCGCCGCTTCCCCGCTCTGGGATAGACACAGGTCTTCGGGCCCGCGCACATAGCCCAGATGCGGGCCATCCAGCGGTGCGCCGGGTGTGACCTTGCAATGGGGTTTGGGATGTGCCTCGACCGGCTTGGGATAGGTGGGCTTGAACCGGAATCCGCCCGGAACCTCCACCGAGCCCAGCAATATCTGGAGCACATGCAGCGCCCGGCAGGTCTGAAAACCGTTGGAATGGGCCGAAATCCCCCGCATGGCATGGAAGGATACCGGCCGCCCGACCATCTTCTCGTGTTTTTCGCCCTTCCAGTCGGTCCATGGGCGCTTAATGACAATTTCCTCTTCAAAGGCCACATGGGCCAGCTCGGCGGCAATGCGCCGAATGGTTTTGGCCTCGATGCCGCAGCGTTCGGCAACCGCTTCAGGGCTATGTTCATCCGTGAGATATTTTTCGGCAAGAAGCTGGAACCCCGGGCGATGCGTGACCCCCTTGACCTTATGTGTTCCCGCCATGTCTGCCCTGATGCCCGGCTTGTCAAAGGCCACCGGCTTGCCGGTTTTGCGGTCCAGCACAACCGGTTTGTCTTGCTTGTCGCGCAGGAAAAGGCCGTATTCGGGAGAGTTTTCGTCCCCGTTCACCAGAAACGGCGCATTGGTGTAACGCATCAGATAATTGAGATCGACCTTGCCTGCCTTGAGCAACTCATGGATGAGCGCCAGAATGAACAGACCATCGGTGCCCGGCGTAATCCCCACCCATTCGTCGGCAACGGCGTTGTAGCCGGAGCGCACAGGATTGACCCCGATGATTTTGGCTCCCCGTTCTTTCAGGCGACCCAGCCCCATTTTTATCGGGTTGGAATCATGGTCCTCGGCCACGCCAAAAATCATGAACAGCTTGGTGCGCTCCCAGTCGGGAGAACCAAACTCCCAGAAGGCACCGCCCATTGTATAAATGCCGGCGGTGGCCATGTTGACCGAACAAAACCCCCCGTGAGCCGCATAATTGGGCGTGCCATAGGCCTGCGCCCACCAGCCGGTCAGCGATTGGCTTTGGTCGCGCCCGGTAAAAAACGCCATCTTTTCCGGTGACTTTTCGCGCAGAGGAGCCAGCCAGCCGATGGCAATTTCAAAAGCCTCTTCCCAGGAAATTTCCTCAAATTCCCCTGAGCCCCGCTCCCCCACCCGCTTCATGGGAGCCCTGAGCCGTGCTGGGGAATAGTGCTGCATGATCCCCGCCGAACCCTTGGCGCACAAAACGCCCTTGTTTACCGGGTGGTCTTTATTGCCCTCGATATATTTTACCTTGCCATCCTGCATGTGCACATTGATGCCGCACCGGCAGGCGCACATGTAACAGGTGGTCTTGCGGATTTCCTCAGACACCCTCGGCGAAACATCCAGATTTGGTTGGCCTGTTGGTGTCATGCTGATTCTGCCCCGCGAAAAAATATTGGACGAATTGTTCCTGGTGCCCCGTTTTTGCGGGCGAACAAGATATCCCCCCGTTCGCCCGCGTCCTGTCGCTTATATATGAAATTTTGGGAATGTGAATTGCCGAACCGAATTTCCTTGCCGGTTTTATCGCCCGGAAAAACGCAGGCAGACACAAAAAAGGCCCGGACATTGGCATCCGGGCCTTCTTTGAAAGATGAGCGGCTTTCCGGGCCGCTTTGGTTCAGGTTCTAGCTGTGCACATGCACTGCACTGGCATCCCCGGTCACCAGAATAGGAGTACGGTCAGGCACGCGGTTGTAAAGGTCGATAATGTCCTGATTGAGGAAGCGTACGCACCCGCTGGAAACCGCCTTGCCGATGGACATCGGGTCACTGGTTCCGTGCAGACGATACAGCGTGTCGCGGCCATTCTGGAAAATATAAAGCGCGCGCGCTCCAAGGGGGTTATCCAGACCCGGTGCCATGCCGTTGCGATAGGGTTCAAGCTCTGGCTGGCGTTCTATCATCTCGGAAGGCGGCGTCCAGGTCGGCCAGGCGCGCTTGAACTGAATTATTCCGCGTCCGGCCCAGCCGAACCCGGCCCTGCCAATACCAACGCCGTACCGAATAGCCTTGCCCTCAGGCAAAACAAGAAACGTAACTTTCTGCTCGGTATCCACAATTACAGTACCGGGGCGCTCGTCTGTTTTATATTCACCGATACGCCGGTAATAGGCAGGGTCCAGTCCGCGAAGATCCGCTGCCGGAATGGGAAACTTTTCATTCGGCATCGCACCATACATTTTGGCGTAGATTTCGCTTTCGTTTTCCTGGCGCGTAGGCGCGGCAATTGCAGGCATGGACAAGGCCAAACTCCCTGCAACTCCGGCACTCCCCACGATGAATTTTCGCCGGGTTGATTTTGATATTTTTGTCATCTGAATACATATCCTCTGGCCAGAGGCCGCTCTTCCGGTCCAACTGGCAACTGTTAAATGCTTTTCTCCTCCCACATTCAACCAAAAACTTGGCTGAACCCGTCAAGGAAGCGTTAAATTGATCGGTTTGTCAGCTGACCTGGGGCGGACGCAGGGGAGGCTCCGCCTGTTCAAGGCAAAGCGCACCGCTTCGCCCCAAGGTACGGCGCGGCAGGGGCTCAAAGCCGCAGGTGCCGAAAAAATCGACAACCGGGCCGACATCCACATGGCAGCTCAAATGCCCGCCGCCAACATTCAGGGTGGGTGAGGTGCAGGTAACACCGCCCCAAAGCTCATGGGCTTCCGCTGCGGCCCCCGCGCTATGCACACTGAAGGAAGTCACCACGGCGCCCGTTTCGCCCACCGGCGTCGGTTCAGCAGAGACATGCGCCGTCGAAACAAGCGACAGGCTGACAGCAAAAACGACGCTGAAAAGGATACGAAACATGAGGTCACATAACATCTTTAAGTTAACCAGCGAAGTAGACACTATTCACAATCTGTTCAACTGGGAAAGTTGCGGGTTTACGCACGATTTGCACTCTGCCAGCACCGGTTTCAGAACTTCGCGCTCCGGATTTGCACCCCTTTCTGCCCGGGAAGGGACGTCGGCCCAATCCTGTGTAACTTACCTGCGCGCGTTTTTCAGAACCTTTTCGATTTCCAGGCCGCTCCTGAGAAGAACATCATCCTGCCCGCCCCTGCTGGAAACAAGAAGGCTGGTCGGCAAGCCGTTCCTGTCAAAACCATTGGGCAGCGCCAGTCCCGGCATATTCAAGAAATTGCCAAGCGAAGTATTGCGCAAGGCCAGCATGTTGGTTTTGTGAAACAGGTCAGCATCGGCCTCTAGGGGAGCTATCTCCGGCGCGGTCATGGCCGTGGTGGGCATCAGAACCAGAGCATCGTCCACCAGCACATCAAGTTCCCCGCTCAGCCGGGAACGCTCCCGTTTCAGATTGCTGAGATCAGAGGCACATATCCTGCCACCTGCCATAATGCGTACAGCTACCCTCGGATCCACCAATTCCGCCTGCGCGCTTTTCATCAACCGCCAATGTTGCTCAAAGGCTTCAGCAGCAACGATACTTCCATATTTGGCGCCCAACTCAACCACTGAGGAAAACACCTCGAATTTCAAACGTTCGATCCGGCCCCCCGCCCGCCCGATCTGCCCAAGCGAACGCTCAAAATTATCCGCAACCGCGTCCTCCAGCCCCTCCAGCACGATAGCCTGGGGAACGATAAATCGCTGCCCGGCAATGGAACGCTGCTCGGGCTGGCGCGGTTTTCTGCCCCGCATCACCATGTCCATGGCTATGCAGTCTTGCACGGTGCGGGCCAGCGGCCCGATTGTGTCAAAGCTTGGCGACAGGGCAAAAACACCGCTTCTGTCCAATCTCCCCTCACTCGATTTGAACCCCACAATACCATTGAACGCGGCTGGAATACGCACCGAGCCGCCGGTATCTGTGCCAATAGCCACCGGGACCAGACCGCGCGCCACCGCAACCCCCGACCCCGACGAAGACCCCCCCGGAACGCGGGGATTTGCGCCATCATGCGGGTTGGGCGGAGTGCCAAAATGGGGATTCAGCCCCAGGCCGGAATAGGCAAACTCGCTAAGATTCAGCTTGCCCAGAACCACCATTCCCGCTGCCCGGGCCCGCGCTACGGCCGCCGCATCCCTACCGGCCGCCACCGCGCCCGCGCGCGTCAGGGAACCGGCACTGGTGACCTCGCCCGCCATGTCAAACAAATCCTTGAAGGCAACGGGTACTCCGTCGAGCGCGCTGAGAGGCCTGCCCTCTGCCAGACGGCGGGCGCTTTGCTCTGCCTCGACCAGCGCGCGTTCTCCCGTTATCTCAAGAAAGACCTTTTGGGAGTCCATCGCCTGCGCCAGCAAATGGTCCACAAGCTCTACCGGACCGGCAGCTCCTGATGCCAATACCCGGGCGATTTTCCAGGCGCTTGACTGCGCTAGTTCCCTCACATCGCCCATCATTATCTCTCTCAATCCATGCGCAGCGGTGCAGCGCTTCCTGCCTGTGTGCAGTTGTTGGCACAGACGCGGTTTCCTGCCACGCCCAAATGCCCCTTGACACTAAACAGGTGCACGCGGGATACTTCAATCGGACAATATCTGAAAACGCCAAGGCAAATAGCCCATGCAGATCGCTGAAAAAACTGAAGCGCGGTTGCCCTTCAGTTCTGACCAGATGCAGGACAATGCCCGCCGGACAACCGATTTTCTGAAGTCTCTGGCCCACACCGGACGTCTGATGATTCTGTGTCGGCTTGTCGAGGGCCCCGCAACTGTGGGCGAACTTGAAGAGATGCTGGCCATGCGCCAGTCATCCGTTTCAAAGCAGCTGGCGCGCCTGCGCGAAGAGGGGCTGGTCTCCTGCCAGCGCGATGGCCGCTCCATTTCCTACTCGCTCGCCGACGAGCGCGCCCGCAGGATTGTAGGCACGCTCTACGATGTTTTCTGCGACTAGGGAGGCAGGACCTGTGTCAGACCCATCGACCCCGGTCCGCGGTCACTCAGCCCGTGCGCTGAATGAGAAACGTGTAATTGCCACCCTCGGACTGGGATTCAAGCAACGTATTGCCGGTGGTGCGGCAAAATGCTTCGAAATCCTTGATCGCACCAGGGTCGGTCGCCACGACTTCAAGGGTTTCGTTCTGTTCCATCGCGTTGAGCATTTTTTTTGCCTTTAGGATGGGCAGCGGGCAATTCAGCCCCTTCGCATCAAGTTTTTTGTCAGCCATTTTTTACAGTTCCATTTGTTTCAGAGAGTGACACTTGTTACCCTGGGGAATCGTGAAATCCCCCGGATCGCAGATCTTATATGAACAGGTTGATGTCGGACTTGGTCGCCACCTCGATATAGGTCGCCGCTCCCCCGAGCTCGGGCCCCTCTATCAGGTCTTCGCGTTTATAGTCGAACAGATCAAGCGTCATCTGGCAGGCGATTATCTTTACCTCCGCTTCAACGGCGAGTTCACGCAATTCCTCAATCGAGGCAACGCCGTTTTTCTTGATCAGGTCCTTCATCATCACCGTGGTCAGGGAACTCGCCCCGGGCAGCGCCGCAAGCACATTTGGCATCGCTATGTGCCCGCCCATCATGGGCATTTCCATTGCCGTATTACCCAGGGTGCTGACCTTGAGTTTGAGGTCTTTCTTGAGCAGTGACAGGCCATAGAACGTAAAGAACATGGTCACATCAAGCCCCATGGCAGCGGCTGTCGTTGCCAGAATAAACGGAGGATAAGCTTGGTCCAGCGCCCCCTTGGTCACAATAATCGACATGGATTTCGCATTTTGTTCCGTAGACATCTTCTTCTCCCCAAAACGAGCAGGCTTGCCCGTTTTTTCTTCAATTTCCAGCAACAATCCCGTTACTGTTCATGTCCCGACAAGAGGCGACCCAAATCAAACCCGACGCCGGTTTTACGCCTCGCAACCGGCAAAGTCATCCGCAGCCATCTTGGTTTCGTACGGCCCCGCTACTTCGGTTCCCGGAATAAGCTGACCCTTGGCCGCACCCCAGTCCACCGGCTTGAGCCTTGCCATCCATCCCTCTCCGTAGGGGTCGGAATTGGCCAGTTTTGGATTTGCGTTCAACTCAGCGTTGCTCTCTACAACTTCGGCTTCAAAAGCGATCTTGGCCGGGCCGACCCATTTGCCCGATTCGACCGTTGCGCAGGAACGCCCCGCTTTTACCTTTCTGCCCGCCTTTTTTGCAGTGAAGGCCACCAGTTCTCCGGCCATTGCCGCCGCCACCATGGTCATTCCGATAGTGACTGTTCCGTCATCCTCTTCCCGATACCAGATATTGTTTTCCACGTCATAAAGCAGATCATCCGGCATCTCGCATCCACGCACCACTGTCATCGCATAGGCTCCCTGTTTACAGTCCCGGCGAGGACGTTAGCGTATCGCCGGTTTGATGCAAAGGCTTTGAAGCGCAACAAAAATCACCAAGCCCCGCCACCTCAAGCTTGCCCGAAACAAACAGTGCCAGGTGCCGCACCACCATAATCATCATGCGCAGGGCCCTGACGCGGTCCCCATCGTTTTCCGCCGCAGCAACAACATTGTACTGATAGACTATCTCCCGGCATGTCTCCCGGCAGGCATTGAAGCTGGGCACACCCTTTGCTCCTTGCGCGTGCAGCGCCAGAAGGCGAAACCCCTCCTTGAGCCTCTCTGTGGGAACGCCGTTGCGGGCGACCAGCCAGGTTTCCAGCACCACTTCACCCATTTTGAGCTGCTCGGCCGCCAGCTTTTCAGCCTTGCACGCAACATCATCGTCGGGCAGCGCGTCAATTTCATCAAGACGCAACAAAATGCCCTCTATGTCCAGGCTCTCATCACTGCCAGGAAACCGTACCATCAGCCCAGCCCTTTTTCGCGCAGCAGTGGCAGGCTTTCCGAAAAATTCTCGTGCACACCCACTTTTCGCGGCGAAAGACCCATGGCCAGACCCAGCAGTTGCGTAAAATAGAGAATTTTCACCTTGGTTTTTTTACCGAACATCTTTTCCGCCCGGATCTGATGCATTTCCAGCCCCGTGTGACAGGTCGGGCATTCGGTGGCGATGACATCGGCACCGCTGGCTTCGGCTGCCTGCAAAATGTTCAAAACCAGCTTTGTTGAGGTATCACTGTCGCTCAGGGTGTGGGCGCCCCCGCAACAGGCGGTTTTTAGGGGAAACTCAACGCTGTTGGCCCCCGCCGCGTCTAGCAGATCATCCATATAGTGAGGCTTGGAGGTGGATTCGCTGCCCGGGCCCTGGTCTTTTTCCGGGAAAATATGGCGCGGACGCGTATACATGCAGCCGTAATAATTGGCGATTTTCAGGCCCTTCAAACCATCCTTGACCTTGTCCTTTATCCCCTCTTCGCCCACCGAATCCTTGATCCAGTCCAGCGCGTGGATAGTCTCGACCTTGCCCGCCTTGTAGGTCCTGTGCCCCGCCTTGTTTGACAGGCGCGCCGTTATCTCCCGTGAACTTGCATCGTGCTCCAAATCATACTCGGCCTTTTTCAGATTGTGATAACACCCGTTGCACGGAGCCATCACACTATCAAAGCCCATATCCTCGGCAATCGAAAGATTGCGCGCTGACAGGTAGGTTTGCAGCTTGGGATCGATATTCTTGACCTCCATCGCCCCGCAGCAATTCCAGTTGTCCAACTCCTTGATCGGAAGGCCCAGCGCCTTGCCGATGGCCTTGGTCGAACGGTCATAGGATTGGGCGGTGCCCTCGAGCGCGCAACCCGGATAATAGGCGACTTCCTTGTGTTTTTTGCTCATCGCCCGTCCTCCATTTTATCAAGACCGAGAAGCCGATGGTTCTCGTTCCGTTTCTCACTCACATATTCATCAATTGCCGCCCGTGCCGCTCCCCAGTTGCTGGTACGCGGGCGAAAGAATGTCGCAAGGCCCAGCCGGGTAAGCATCGTCAGCGGCATGCGCTTGATGAGGCCGACAACCATCGACACCAGCCAGGTCTGGGTGAGCTTTTGTCCGGTCGCTGCAAAAAACTGCCTCAGCACCAGCCCATCCTCGATTTTGCCGGTTTTGAACACCTGCTCGGAAAAACCTTCGTCAAATATCATCGAGGGGGATTTGGGCGTATGCCCCTTGAGTTCCAGCCAGTGGGCGGTGGCCTTCATCACCCCTTCGGGGTTGACGTCGCGCGGGCAGGCATAGGTGCACTTGTTGCATGATACACATTGCCAGATAATGTCCTTGTCGAGCAGCAACTCTTCTTCCATGCCCATGCGGATGAGATAGATCCAGTAGCGCGGGTTGAAATCATTATTGAGCGCATTGATGGTGCAGGCATTGGTGCATGAGCCGCACTGCCAGCAGCGGTGAATGAATTCCCCCCCCGCGAGACCGGCGATTTCATCCTGCATTTTTTCATTGTAATCGGTCACTGCCCGCGAGGTGATGAACGTGCTCCAGTGGCCCGAAACATCAATCCCATCGACAACCAGTTCATCCTGCTCAACGAGGTTCTCAGGACGGATGAGCGATTTTTCATGAATTGGCATTTGGACTTGTCCTCAACTTAAGCCTCGGGCTCTCACCACCAATAGTGTGCGCGCTTCCATCAATGAGCTTGAGGCGCGTGCGTCCTGTTTCGGTATCTATTGCATCAAGCCCAAGCATGCGGCGCGTATGCATCATCGGGTCTGCCCCATCGCTGAAATCGGAACGCAGATAGG
>DROE01000237.1 GCA_011322005.1 Devosia sp. | reverse complement strand
TGAGCGGGCCGAAAAAATCATCCTGAGCTACCTGAACAAAACCGGCATCCCGGTTCTGGCCGAAGAAAGCGCGGCGGCAGGAAATATTCCCGAGCTGGGGGACAAGTTTTTTGTGGTTGATCCGCTGGATGGCACCAAGGAGTTTATCAACCGCAACGGGCAGTTCACGGTCAATATTGCTCTGGTTGAAAACGGACGCCCGATAATGGGTGTGGTGCTGGCCCCGGCCCTGAACCAGCTTTTTGTCGGGGACAAGGATGGGGCCTTCGAATACAAGATGGTCGATGACAAGATGACAGAAAAAACCCGCCTTGAAGTTGCAACATCCGGGCCGATGAATGTGGTGGCTTCGCGCTCGCACGGGCACAAGGCGCTTGAGCCCCTGTGCGAAGCGTTCTGTGTGGAGGGCAATGTGTCGGTGGGCTCATCGTTGAAGTTCTGCCTGCTGGCACGCGGCGAGGCGCGTCTCTATCCGCGCTTCACACCAACCTGCGAGTGGGACACTGCGGCAGGTCAGGCCGTGTTGCAGGCGGCGGGTGGCACCGTCTTTGCCATTGCGGGAACCGAGTTGACCTATGGCAAATCGAAGGGGCGGTTCTACAACCCCTATTTTGCCGCGGCAGCGGACGAAAAACTGGCAAAACGCGCTGCCGATAAAATCCGCGAACTGGTCGGCAGTGAAGGCGACGTGAAACTTTCCTGAACGAATAGAGTAAACCGGGTCTGGAAACGATGCGGTTGACATATCTTATTAGTGTGCTACACTATCAGCACACTAGCATTGTGTAACACGCTGATTCCGAGATCAGCATCAAATTTGTGAACGCCGATAGCATATTAACGCTTGATATATGTTCGTTCGGTATATATGCGTCGAACACTATGGGTTCGAACAACAGGCGAGGTAGCAAAACAGATGAATGTTGCAACATTGTGCCTTGCCATCCTGCATGGGGGCGAGGCGACGGGATATGAAATCCGCAAATCCTCGACTGAAGGGGAGTATGCCTATTTTGTTGAAGCAAGTTTTGGCTCCATCTATCCCGCGCTGGCGCGCCTTGAAGCTGACGGGCTGGTAACCTCCCGGGTGGAGCAGCAAGAGGGCCGACCGGCCAAAAAGGTCTATGCAATCACCACGCAAGGGCGGGAAACATTTCACGCTTCACTGTTTGACAAGCTGGACAAGGATATTTTTCGCAGCGAGTTTTTGCTGTTCGCAAGATTTGCTCGGCAACTGCCCGCCAGTCTGGTCCGAGCGCGTATAGAGGAAAGGCTGGCCGGGCTGGATGCGGAACTTGAGCAGATAGAACAGATCCGCGACGAGCGGGAGGGGCATCCCGGTGACCAGTGGGTCACAAGTTACGGATATGAATGCCTGAAAGTTGCAAGAGACCATCTTGCTTCCCATATGCAAGAACTCATCGATCTGGCACAGCCGGATGAAGCAAATACCGTCGCAGCACAATAGGGAAGTTCCAGTATAATGATGCGCTACATCATGTCGTATGGCGTTGCACTGGTTGTGCTGCTGCTGATTGCCGGCTGGCTGGCCAGTGGAACTCTCATTCAGGGGGGAAACGGCCCGGGCAATGGCGAACAGGCAATTGTTGATCTGATCGAACCTGAGCAGGACGGACCGGTTCGCAGACTGTTCATCTCACTGGGTCTGATTGCCGGCCCGGACTCAGATGAAGAAACCGCTCCCGATCCAGAGATCGCAAAAGAGGAAACCGGAACATCGGCCGAGGAGATACTGCAATCGGTTCGCACCGTCAGGTTTGATGCCCGCCCCATGACGCTTGAAGTTGCCGTGCGCGGACAGACCAAAGCCGATGCCACCATCTCAGTTCGGGCGGAAACCAGTGGCATTGTACAGGAACTGCATGTGAGCAAGGGACAGCGTGTTGAGCCCGGGGACCTGCTGTGTACCCTGGACAGGGGCACGCGCGAAGCCAAGCTGGCCCAGGCCGAGGCCTCGCTGGCCCAGGCTCAGGTTGCGCTGGAACGAGCCAGAGAGGATCTGCAGACCAATGCTTCCCTTCGGGAAAAAGGGCTGGCCGCCGCCAACACCGCGCGCCAGTTCGAGGTTTCACTGACCAGTGCCGAGGCGAACTATCGGGCAGCCCTGGCAAGCCTTGACGATATAAAGTCCGACATTGAGCACACCGAAGTGCGCGCCGAAGTGGGCGGAACCGTTCAGGATCCGCTGGCAAGTGTCGGCGACATGCTGGGCAATGGCGATATCTGCGCAACCATTGTGCAACTCGACCCCATGCTGTTCTCTGGCAAGGTTGCGGAAACCAAGGTAAACCTTGTTCATGTTGGCCAGCAGGCGAAAGTCACCATGGTGACCGGCCAAACCATCGAGGGGCGCGTGCGGTATGTCTCTGCAAGCGCCGACCCCTCCACACGCGCCTTCGAACTGGAGGTCGAACTTGACAATCCGAACGGAGATTTGCTGAACGGGGTAACCGCTTCAGCAAAGGTTCAGGTGGGAGCCATTCAGGCTCACCTTATACCGCAGTCAGCGCTGACGCTAAAAACTGATGGCACACTTGGTGTGCAGATTGTGGTTGATAAGATGGCGCGCTTCCGCCCGGTTCAGATTGTGGGAGATGACAGTGCGGGAATCTGGGTGAGCGGTCTTCCCTCACAGGCAGATGTCATAACGCTCGGTCAGGAATATGTGCGCGACGGACAGCGGGTCGATGCCAGCCCGGTCGGGGAGACGCAATCATGATGAACATGCTTGAAGCGGTGCTGCGCCGTCCACGCACGGTGATCACCGTCATGTTTATCATGCTCATCGGGGGGATATCTGCCTATATCTCCCTGCCCAAGGAGAGCCAGCCGGCAATTGATGTTCCCTTTCTCTATGTCGTTACGACGCAATCCGGCGTGTCGCCGGCTGATGCCACCCGGCTGCTGGTACGTCCGCTCGAAACCGAAATGCGTAATATCCAAGGTGTAAAATCCATGCGGTCCACCGCCTTTAGCGGCGGTGCATCTGTAGTGCTTGAGTTCGACATCAATTTTGACAAGGATCAGGCGCTTCAGGACACCAAGGACGCCGTTGACCGGGCAAAATCCTCCCTGCCCGAGGATGCAACCGACCCCAGTGTGAATGAAATCACCATTTCCGAGTTCGGCTCGATTACCGTTGTGCTCTACGGGGGGGTCTCAGACCGGACATTGTATCAGACCGGCCGCGACCTGAAGGACGCACTTGAGGGGCTCTCCAATGTCATGGAAGTGGACATGTCCGGCGACCGCGAGGAAGTGCTGGAAGTTGTCGTTGATCTGCTCAAGCTGGAATCCTACAACCTAACAACGACCGAGCTGCTTGACGCTCTGGCGCGCAACAATATGGTTGTTGCCGCGGGCACACTTGATACCGGACAGGGCAGTTTTGGAATAGAAGTTCCAGGATTGATTGAAACCGCGCAAGACGTGTTCGCCCTGCCCATCAAGACTGATGGCGAAACTGTGGTTACCTTCTCCGACATTGCAACCGTCCAGCGTACCTTCAAGGATGCGACCGAATATACGCGCGTCAACGGACAGCCTGCGGTCGTGCTTTCGGTCAACAAACGTCTGGGCTCGAACATTGTTGAGCTTTCCGAACAGGTGCGCGAACTGACAGACGAGCTTGCAAAAGACTGGCCGGTGGCTTTGCAACATTCCTTCATGATCGACCAGGCAAAAACAGCCATCGACATGTTCGGCTCTTTGCAAACCTCGGTGCTGACAGCGGTGGCGCTGGTGATAATTGTCACGGTGGCGCTGCTGGGTATCCGCCCTGCCTTGATGGTCGGGCTGTCGATTCCGTTGTCATTCATGATGGCGTTTTTGTTCCTGCAATTCATGGGCATGACCGTCAACATGATGATCATGTTCGGCCTCATCCTGACCGTAGGCATGCTCGTGGACGGGGCGATTGTAGTGGTAGAGTATGCGGAAAGGAAAATTTCCGAGGGTCTGCCGCGGCGCGACGCCTTTATCCGTGCAGCCCGGTTGATGTTCTGGCCGATCGTCTCATCGACCGCAACGACGCTGGCGGCCTTCACTCCCCTGCTGTTATGGCCGGGGATCGTGGGGAAATTCATGTCCTACCTTCCCATCATGGTGATCGTAACTCTTAGCGCTTCGTTGATAACGGCGATGATTTTCCTGCCAGTGGTGGGTGCGCTGGTGGCACGCAAAAAGGTCAGTGAAAAAGAAAAGGCAGCGGCGATGGCGTTGACTGGCGCCAAGAGCTTCAATGTGAATAATATCAAGGGTATTCTTGGCATTTACGTGCGTTCGCTGGCGTTTCTGATACGCATGCCGCTAATGTCTCTGGCGATTGGATTTGGCTTGATCGCCGCGGTGTTTATGAGCTACATGGCCAACCCCACCGGCATGGTCGCCTTCCCCGAAATAGAGCCTGAATACGCAACAGTCGCCGTCACGGGGCGTGGCAACTATTCGCCCATAGAGATCCGCGACCTGCTTATTGAAGTCGAGCAAGCGGTGCTGCCAGTTGACGGGATCAAGGACATGGTCATGAACTTTGGCTCGGCCGGAGCAGTGGCTGCGGTGCCCAACGACACGATAGGAAATCTGCAACTGGAGCTGGAACCCTACAAGGACCGGCGTCGGGCCGCGGAGATTTTTTCTGAGATTCGCGAACGGACTGCCGGCATATCCGGTCTGGGTATCGAACTGATCGGCGTGGAAGAAGGGCCACCCACGGGCAAGGACATCAACCTGCGCATTCAATCACAAACCTATGACGATCTGGCACCAATTGTGGAAAGGGTGCGCAGATATGTCGAGTTTGAGTTGGGAAACACCATTGATGTGGAAGATTCCCGCCCCCTGCCCGGCATCGACTGGGAGATTGAAATCGACCGCGAAAAAGCGGGCAGGTTTGGCATAGGCGTGCGCGAACTCAGCCCCTATGTGCAACTGGTTACCACCGGCGTGCAGATCGGCACCTATCGGCCCGATGATTCCGTCGAAGAGGTTGAAATCCGGGTGCGTCTCCCACGAGATCAGCGCACATTCGGCGCTCTTGACTCCCTGAGCATTGCGACCTCTGGCGGACTGGTACCCGTGTCGAATTTCATCACCCGAACCGCGGTTCCCAAGGTCTCGAGTATTTCACGGCGCGACAGCCTTTACAACATGTCGGTGGCGGCGAATGTAACCGGCGTCAGCGCTGATACTGGCCAGCCGATCCTGGCGCAGGAAAAGGTCGATCAACTCAAGGACTGGGTCGAGGCTCAGAACTGGCCGGAGTCCATCTCGTTCAAGTTTGCCGGCGCAGATGAGCAAACCCAGGAAACCAATGAATTTATGGTGCAAGCCGGGGTCGGAGCGCTGTTTTTGATGTTCCTGATCCTGCTTACGCAGTTTAACAGTTTTTATCAGGTTTTCGTCACGCTTTCGACGGTTGTAATGTCAACTGCCGGGGTGCTGTTGGGCATGCTGGTGACGGGGCAGCCTTTTTCCGCAATTATGACGGGCATTGGCATCGTCTCGCTGGCGGGAATTGTGGTGAACAATTCCATTGTGCTGATCGACACCTTTAACCGGCTGCGGGGAGAGGGAATTGACCCGGTGACCGCGGTGCTGATGACGGCGGCGCAGCGTACCCGGCCGGTCATCCTGACGACGGTAACGACAATTTTCGGCCTGATGCCGATGGCTCTTGGCATTTCAATTGACTTTTTCAACCGCACGATCGAGTTGGGTGCTCCCTCAGGTCAGTGGTGGATGTCTCTGTCAACAGCCCTGATATCGGGGCTGGCATTTTCCAGCCTCCTGACCCTTGTGCTGGTGCCGGTGATGCTTAGCGCACCCGGTGTGTTGAAAAGCCAGATTGTCTGGCTGTTCAGCCTGTTTGCAAGGGGTCGGGGGGTGGCGGATGAAGAGCGAGCCGCCAAGACTCTGGTGCCTCAACACCAGATTACCATACCTGAGGAGGTGGACAGCGCCAGGCGTTATATGGATGTGGACGCCACCGGGCTGGTGGAAACCGAGCGCAACGGGGTGACGGTAGTGTCGCGGCAGGCAGCTGAATAGGTAGCAGCTTTACTCGGCAACCGGGTCGGGCCTTCGCAGGAAGCCCTCTTCGTCGGCGTCGGCGGCGCGGCGCAACTGCTCTTCGGCTTTGGTGGCTTCGAGCTGGCGTTGCCACATCTGGGCATAAAGGCCCTCGTGTTTCAGCAGGTTCTGGTGAGTGCCGCGCTCGGCAATCTCCCCGTCCTTGAGCACGATAATTTCATCGGCATTGATGACGGTTGACAGCCTGTGGGCGATCATCAGCGTGGTCCGGTTGGCCGAAACCAGATCAAGGGCGGACTGGATTTCGCGTTCGGTCTGGGTATCCAGTGCTGAAGTCGCCTCGTCCAGAATCAGAATGGGTGGTGCCTTGAGGATGGTTCTGGCGATGGCCACCCGCTGTTTTTCTCCGCCCGAGAGTTTGAGGCCGCGCTCGCCCACCGGAGTATCAAAGCCCTTGGGCAGGGTTTTGATGAAGTCGCTAATCTGGGCCATGCGAGCGGCTTCTCTAACTTCTTCGGGGCTGGCGTCCGGGCGGCCATAACGAATATTGTAGGCAATGGTTTCGTTAAAGAGCACCGTATCCTGTGGCACCATACCGATGGCGGCGCGCAGGGATTTTTGTGCCACCTCGCGCACATCCTGCCCGTCAATGGTTATTCTGCCGCCTGTGACATCGTAGAAGCGGTAAATCAGACGGGAGATTGTTGATTTGCCCGCCCCTGAGGGACCCACTACGGCTATGGTTTTTCCCGCCGGCACTTCAAAACTGACATTTTTGAGGATCGGTCGATCATCGTCATAGTGAAACGACACGTCTTCAAAACGAATGACCGGCCCTGAAATTACGATGTCGGGGGCATCGGGAACATCTTTGATCTCGGGGTCCTGGTCCAGAAGCAGGAACATTTCTTCAATATCTGCCAGACCCTGACGTATCTCGCGGTAAACAAATCCGATGAAGTTCAGAGGCCGGTAAATCTGGAGCATAAAGGTGTTGATGAGCACAAAATCGCCGATACTGAACCGGCCGGTAAGCACACCGTTGGCTGAATAAACTCCGATAACGGTCATGCCGGTCCAGAAAATGGCCCCCTGCCCGAAATTCAGAAAACCCAGCGAGGTCCACATCCGTATCGCCGAACTCTCATACTGGGCCATAGCCTTGTCAAAACGGCTGGCCTCCAGTTCCTCGTTGCCGAAATATTTGACTGTTTCGAAGTTCAGCAAGCTGTCGACGGCCTTGGAGTTGGCGTCCACGTCACTTTCGTTCATGTGGCGGCGAATGCCGATGCGCCAGTTGGAGGCGCGGATGGTGAACCAGATATAGAGCCAGATGGTAACGACCAGCGCTGCCAGCAGCGTCACGCCAAACATGAAGGTAAAAATCGTGCCAACGATGAGGAACTCAACCAAAGCCGGGGCGGTGTTGAGCATGGTGAAACGCACTATGGTTTCGATGCCCTTGGTGCCGCGCTCAATGATGCGCGAAAGGCCGCCAATACGCCGTTGCAAATGATAGCGCAGAGAAAGCCGGTGCAAATGGATGAAGGTCTTGTGAGCCAGGCGGCGCACGGCATGCTGGCCAACACTGGCAAACAATATGTCGCGCAGCTGTTGCAGCCCTGCATCCATGATGTTTGCAAGGCCATAGGCAAAGACAAAAACAAGGGGCACTGCGACACCCATAATCAGCGCCGGGTTGTCACTCGAAGCGCCCAGAGAGTCGATAACTGCCTTGTAGGCAAAGGGCACTGTTGTTGTGGCGACCTTGGCCAGCAGAAGCGCGCCAACGGCCAGCAGAACGCGTATCTTGAGGTCTTTGCGTCCGCTGGGCCACATATAGGCCCAAAGGTTTACGATGGTTTTCAACAGGGAACCTTCGTCAGCCGACACCTTCGGCTGAGCCGCACTTTCAGACTCGACAGCCATGTTCAGCCCTTATTTTCCTGATGCGGGTTTCGCGACGAAAGTTCCACCAGTGCGCCGGCCATCGCGCCGAACGCTGACCCCAGGGCGGCAAACTTCGCAGAAACAATCACGTAGCAGTTTTTTGTGCCCTCAGGGCGCCGTTCAATCAGACCAGCTTCCACCAGAACCTTGATGTGCTGGGACACTGTGGACTGGGCAAGAGAAAGGCAGCCCGTCACGTCCGCGCAACAGCAATCGCGCTGGCGCTCGGCGATTATTCGCAATATGTCCAAACGAACCGGATGCCCCAAAGCCCGCATCATTGCCGCTATTTCTTCGTCCTTCATACAGGCATTCTCGCTTGAATGATTCATGTTTTGACAGGATCAGAATCCCGGCCTGAAAATATTGCACTCGCGTTGTCGAACCAAAAAAATGCGGTTCCCGATATTTTGCCAACGCTCCAGCGCTTCCATTCATCGTTAAATAACGATATATGCGAGAAGCACCATATTTGCAAGCAACCCCTCCCCTTTTGGAAGGTTTCCGCCAAAACCGCTTTACTGTTGCGGGATTTACTCCGGAGAATTTTCTGGCAAATCAAATACCTGGCCGGGATAAATCAGATCAGGATCCCGGATTTGGGCCTTGTTGGCGTCAAATATCATCGTGTAGCTGATACCGGCTCCATAAACCCTTCGGGCTATGGTCCACAAATTGTCACCATGCCGGATGATTGCCTTTCCCGAAACGAAACGCTGATCCTCCGGATCGCCTATCGGCACCGCGACAAGGGTTGGAATTTCATCTCCGCCCGGGGCGGAAGCTACCTCGGATGCTTGCGAAGTGGCCTGTTCAATCTGAGCCACGACAATGGCCGGGGCTTCCGTGGGCAGGGCGATGGGAGCGAGTTGATCGGATGGCAAAGTGAAGTCTGGAGCTTCTTCCGGTGCGGGTTCTGGCGCTTGGGCCACCACAACGGGTGCCGGGTCTTGCGCAATCGCAACAGGCGGCGCGCCAACAGGGGGGGCGCTGGTGGGCAGAACCGCCGGGGCCAGTTGCTCGGCGGAGAGGACAAAGTCCGCCACGGGGGCCGGTGTGGTCTCTTCAACCTGGGCCACGACAATGGTCGGAGCTTCTGTGGGCAAAGCAATTGGTGCCAGTTGCTCGGCTGGCAGAACAAGGTCAAGGGGCGGAGCGGGTTCTATTGTTTCAGCCCCCGCGACAGCAGGCGCGCCAACCGGCGGGGCGCTGGTGGGCAGAACCGCCGGGGCCAGTTGTTCGGCGGAGAGGACAAAGTCCGCCACGGGGGCCGGTGCGGTCTCTTC
>DROE01000236.1 GCA_011322005.1 Devosia sp. | reverse complement strand
TCGGGGTCATCAGCCGCCTGACCTGGCAAAAGGGCATCGACCTGCTGGCTTCCAGCATTGACCAGCTGGTGGCCATGGGGGGGCAATTGTGCGTTCTGGGGTCGGGGGAAGCCGAGCTTGAAACGGCAATGATGGCGGCGGCAAAGCGCCACCCGGGCCGGGTGGGTGTTATCATCGGTTATGACGAAGAGCTCTCGCACCTGATGCAGGGGGGAGTGGACGGCGTGCTGGTGCCCTCGCGGTTCGAGCCGTGCGGGCTGACCCAGCTTATCGGGCTGCGTTATGGAGCGGTGCCGGTGGTGGCACGCACCGGGGGGCTTGCGGATACGGTAATAGATGCCAACCATGCGGCGATTGAAGCCGGGGTCGCCACCGGTGTACAGTTTGCATCCAACAGCGCGGGCGCACTGGTGGAAGGTATCTCGCGGGCGATCAAACTCCATGCTCAAACAAGGGTCTGGGCGCGCATTCAGCGGTGTGGCATGAAAACCGATGTTTCATGGAACACAAGCGCCAAAGCCTATGCAGGACTTTATAAAGAGCTGACAAGCCGCTGACTTATACATTTGAATACGGAGACGAGATGACTTTCAAAAGCGTTGAGACGCAACCCTATCCGGACCAGAAGCCGGGCACGTCGGGACTGCGCAAGCAGGTCGCGGTGTTTCAGCAGTTGCACTATCTGGAAAATTTCATCCAGTCGGTTTTTGACTGTGTGGGGGATGTTTCGGGCAAAACGCTGGTGATGGGTGGTGACGGGCGCTATTTCAACGAAGAGGCCATCCAGCGGGCGATAAAGATGGCGGCGGCCAACGGCTTTGCCAGGGTTGTCGTTGGACAGAACGGTTTGCTTTCGACCCCGGCGGTCTCCCACCTGATACGTCATCGCAGTGCCTCTGGCGGGCTGATATTTTCCGCCAGCCACAATCCGGGGGGGGTGAACGGGGATTTCGGCGTCAAATACAATGTCGGAAATGGCGGACCGGCGCCGGAAAATATCACCGATGCGGTTTTTGCCCGCTCGCAGGTGATTGAAACGTTCAGAATTGCTCAGGCGCCGGACGTGGCGCTGGATGCTTTGGGCAGTCACGATGTCGGGGGCATGGTGGTCGAGGTCATCGACCCGGTGGCCGATTATGCGGACCTGATGCAAAAGCTGTTCGACTTTGCCGCCATCAGAGAGTTGTTCAAAGCCGGGTTCACCATGCGCTTTGACGCCATGCACGCGGTGAACGGGCCTTATGCGGAGAAGATTCTGGAGGGCATGCTGGGGGCACCGGCGGGCAGCGTTGTCAACAAGGTGCCGCTGCCCGATTTTGGTGGAAATCACCCGGACCCCAATCTGGTTTATGCCAAAGCCCTGTTCGATTTGATGATGTCGGCGGATGGCCCCGACTTTGGAGCGGCAACAGACGGGGATGGCGACCGCAACCTGATTATCGGCAGGCACCAGTTCGTCACCCCCTCGGACTCGCTGGCTATCTTGGCGGCCAACGCCCATCTGGCACCGGGTTACAATAAAGGGATTGCGGGGATTGCCCGCTCGATGCCGACAAGCGCTGCCGCCGACCGGGTGGCGGAGGCCTTCGGTGTTGCAACCTATGAGGTGCCAACGGGCTGGAAGTTTTTCGCCAACCTGCTGGATGCGGGCAAAGTCAGCATTTGCGGGGAGGAAAGCGCGGGCACCGGTTCGCACCATGTGCGCGAAAAGGACGGTCTGTGGGCGGTTCTGTTGTGGCTGAACATTCTGGCAAAACGCAAACAGAGCGTGGCCGAACTGGTTGGCGAACACTGGGCCACCTATGGGCGCAATT
>DROE01000235.1 GCA_011322005.1 Devosia sp. | reverse complement strand
TCAAGCTGGAGTCCTGATGCAGATCTGGACCTTTCGCCCCAGGCTCAATTGCTTTTGAACAAGCTCTATTCAAGCGACCCGTTGTTCGACCTATCAGCTCAAACGGTTGCTGAAATGTCTGAAAAGATGGACGGGAGAATGAGCGCTGGCGCTGCTTCAGGTGCCTGGTCTTTGGCGCGGTTCGCGGCTGACCGGCTCAACGAAGAAACCCGTATTGCGGCTTTTTCCATTGGTGGCTGGGACACCCATCGCGACCAGAACTCGAACCTGCCGGCGGCTTTGCAGCAATTGTCAACGGCAATTCTGACCCTCAAGCGAAATCTTGGTACCAATTGGAGCCGAACCAGTGTTCTTGGATTAACCGAGTTTGGCCGTACGGTGCGCGAAAACGGCTCCGGCGGCACCGACCACGGAACGGGCGGCGCGATGGTGATGGCGGGCGGCGCCCTGAAGGGGGGGCGGGTCTATGGCCGCTGGCCGGGACTTGGTGAACGGGATCTCTATCAGGATCGGGATTTGAATCCCACAACAGACGTGCGCGCCTTTGCGGCATGGGTTTTGCGCGATATGTTTTCGCTCCGCCGTTCTGCAATTGAGACAGTGATATTTCCCGGTCTGGATATGGGAGACAATCCGGGTCTGATTCTGTAACCAGGATCACGATCAGGGCCAAATAACTTGAGAATCAGGAGAATCCATCGTGACCGAACACCTGCCTCACCGACTGCTCAAAATCACTCTGTGGAGTTTGGCAGCCTATTTTCTGTTGATTTCCCTGGCCCATATTTCGGGCACAAAACTGCCACTCCTGTTCGTCTATTTCGATGTGCCTTCCACGGTCTATCAGGACCGGATAATCTCGTTCTTTGCTTTGGGCTGGGCCTTTTTTGTTGCAACAGGCGCGAAGGACCCGCTGTCAAATCTGGCCCTTGTGCGCGCCCTGATCGCTTCCGCCCTGGGTGCAGTCGCCGTACTTGCCTACATAAACTTCACCACCGACTTTGCGGCCTATTCCCCCGATATAGCGGTTTGGAAATTCTGGGCTCAGACCGCAATGCTGGCAATTCTCACCCTTTGGATAATGGTGCTTTACCGGCTGGTAAGAAACCAGGGTCAGAGGTAGCCCTCAATAACTCCGTCAGCAACCAGAAGAAGGCGGTGGGGTTTGCGCACCAGCAGTTTTTTGCGCCCGCCCTCCACCAGTTCAGCGGCTTCCCACGCACTTAGAATACGCGAAACCGTATGCAGCGTCGTCCCGGCCATTTCCGCGATATCCTTGCGGGATATCGGAAAATCAATACTCACCCCTTGTTCCACACGTTTTCCCGACTGGCGCACCAGCCTGAGAATGGTATGGGCAACCCTGCGTTCCACTTCCTCGGTTGCCATTTCGCGAATGCGGCTGTGGGCCTCCTGAAGACGGGCCCCCACGGTCTGCATGGCATTTGCGGCCAACACGGGGTGGTCTTCCATGAGTTGGTCCCAAAGCGCTGTAGGCCAGCAAACGATCAGACTTTCGCTTACGGTCTTGGCGGTGCCCGGATAGCTGTCCCGCTTGAGGGCGCGGGCGATGCCGAACAAATCGCCGGGGTTGATGATCCGCACGATGATCTGCTGACCGTCCAGCGTGACCTGGCTGACTTTGAGCCGGCCGTGCAGCAGAATGTAAAAGGACCTGGCCGAGTCACCCTGCTTGAACACGACCTCATTGCGCCCCAGCAAACGGCTGGAGGCTCCAGACAGGATGTCATCCAGCTCCTCGGCGCTGGTATCCGCAAACAGCATGAAATGCCTGAGCAGACTGCGATCAATGGGAATCACTGGTTCAGGTCCCTGTTTGGCCAACTGGTTCCACCTGTATAACCCACTTTCTTCCCAAACCCTCGCTTTGTTTGCTCTGGAACAAATTTGCCGCAGCTCCGGGCGCTATAAGCGCAGTGGCTGATAGGGATTTCAGCCCCTGTTTGGTGGTTCCTTCGAGTTTCCTGTTCATGTCGACGAACATTTTGCCATCTTCAAGCCCTCCTGCCGGACCAGGGGTCCGGGGACAGGGGGAGTTGGCTGTTTTGCTATATGCCCTGCTTGTTGTGCTGGCCCTTGCCGGCCCGGCAGTTGCCCTTGGCGATTCCCCGCTTGTTTCGAAATTCATCCCCAGGATTGCAGCCGGTGAGCTGGTGGAGGGGGCCACCTCGTATGGACCGCTTATGGAGCAGATCCCGGTCGTTCCGGTCCTGGAGGGAGACGAACTGCTCGGCTATGCCTTTATTACCAGCGATTTCGTTAGCACCACGGGCTATTCGGGCAAACCCATCCATGTTCTGGTGGTCATCGGTCTGGACGCAAAACTGTTGCGCGCCGAACTGGTGGAACACTCAGAACCCATCGTTCTGATCGGAATTCCCGACGCCAAGATCAAAGCGCTGGCCGAAACCTATCGGGGGCTCGATATTGTTGCCGAGGCGGCGGCGGGTGGCTCGGGCCATGACTTGCAGATAATTTCGGGCGCCACCGTCACCATCATGATTATTGATGATTCGATCGTGCGCTCCTCCATCAAGGTTGCCCGGACCCTCGGCCTTGGCGGGCTGGAGCCCGGGAGCGGACCCACCGCTCAGAGCCGCACCCTGAACATGGAAGAAACCGCAATTTCGGACTGGATGACTCTGGCCGCAGAGGGCTCGGTCCGCCGCCTCACGCTTGATGTGGGCCAGATAAACACCGCCTTTGAAGCCACGGGCGATCCACGCGCCGTTGAGCGGCCCGAGGCCGGAGACCCCGAGGAGGTTTTTGTTGACATGCAGGTGGCGCTGGTCTCGGTCCCAGCCATCGGACTCAGCCTGCTTGGGCAGGCGGAATACAACAATCTGACTGAGTGGCTGGAGGAGGGCGAACAGGCAATCCTCCTCATGGGGCGCGGGCGTTATTCCTTCAAAGGGTCCGGATATGTCCGGGGCGGCGTATTCGACCGCATCCAGCTCATTCAGGGTGATATATCGGTTCGCTTTCGCGACAAACAGCATCGCCGGCTGGGCGGACTGGCCATCCAGGGTGCGCCAACCTTTACAGAAACGGATCTGTTCAAAATTCCGGCGGACGCCGGGTTTGACCCAAGCAGGCCCTGGCGCATGCAATTGCTGGCCCAGCGGTCAGTGGGGCCGATCGAAAAGGTGTTTTTGACCTTTGATCTGGGCTACAGGTTGCCCGAAAAATATCTTGTGCCGCTGACACTTGCCCCCCCCGGCGCCACTTTGGCGCTGACCGACGAGGATGACACGGCCCGCGCCGAACTGTGGAAGCGCATCTGGCAGGACAAGAAGATCGAAGTCGGCGCGTTGATTGCCATGCTCACGGCGCTGACCGGCGTGTTTTTCTTTCAGGTGCAGGTCACAAGAAATGCGCGTGCCTTTTATTGGTTCCGCATGGGATTTCTGGTTGTCACACTGGTATTTCTGGGCTGGAGTCAGAACGCCCAGCTCTCGGTTGTCAATCTCATGGCGCTGGGAACCTCCCTGACAACGGGCTTCAACTGGGATACCTTTCTGCTCGATCCGCTGGTGTTCGTCCTTTGGGTTTCCGTGGCGGTAGCACTTCTGTTCTGGGGCCGGGGCGCATTCTGCGGCTGGCTGTGTCCCTTTGGTGCCCTGCAGGAACTGACCAACCAGATCGCGCGCTTCTTCCGGGTGCCGCAATGGCGCCTGCCCTGGGGTCTGCATGAGCGCCTGTGGCCGGTAAAATACATGATTTTCCTGGGGCTGGTGGCGCTGTCGCTGGTTTCCGTTCCCCTGGCCGAACAGTTCGCCGAAGTTGAACCCTTCAAGACCTCCATAATTCTCAAGTTCGCCCGCGCCTGGCCCTATGTGCTGTTTGCAACAATTGTGCTGGGGTTTGGCCTGTTCATCGAGCGTTTTTATTGCCGCTATCTGTGCCCGCTGGGTGCGGCACTGGCCATCCCGGCCCGCATGCGCATGTTTGACTGGCTCAAACGCTACAAGGAGTGCGGCGATCCCTGCCAGACCTGCGCCAACGACTGTTTCGTGCAGGCCATCCACCCCACCGGCGAAATCAACCCCAATGAATGCTTGTCCTGTCTGAACTGCCAGGTTCTTTATCAGGACGATTTCAGATGCCCCGTTCGCATTCAGAAGCGAAAAAAACGGGACAAACTGGCCCAGAGTACCGCCCAGTCGAGTGCGGCCATGGCCCAGATAATCGCAAATCCACTCAACAAAAAGGAGAGTAAAAATGTCTGAGGACACAAAAGACAAAGAAGGCTTCTCAAGGCGCTCCCTTCTTACGGGAACCGGCCGCGGAGCCGTACTTGCCGGGGCCGTTGCGGCCGCGGGCGGAGGCGCATTGCTTGCCTCGGCTCCGGCCAAGGCAGCTGCGGCCAACGAACTCAAGCCGGGCGAGTTGGATGAATATTACGGCTTCTGGTCTTCGGGCCAGACCGGGGAAATGCGCATTCTTGGTGTTCCCTCCATGCGCGAACTGATGCGGGTTCCGGTTTTCAATCGCTGCTCGGCCACGGGTTGGGGACAGACCAACGAAAGTCTGAAAATCCTCACCGAGGGCCTTCTGCCCGAGACCAAGGCCATGTTGGCCAAACAGGGCAAGAAGACCTACGACAACGGGGATTTGCATCACCCCCACATGTCGTTCACCGACGGCACCTATGACGGGCGCTATCTGTTCATGAACGACAAGGCCAACACCCGCGTTGCCCGTGTTCGTGCCGACATCATGAAATGCGACAAGATCATTGAAATTCCCAATGCTTTTGCCATTCATGGGCTCCGTCCGCAGAAATTCCCGCGCACGGGGTATGTGTTTGCCAACGGCGAGCACGAAAGCCCGCTTATCAATGACGGTCGCGATCTGGATGATCCGACCAAATATGTTTCCATCTTCACCGCCATTGACGGGGACACGATGGAAGTCAAGTGGCAATTGCAGGTAAGCGGCAATCTGGACAATGTGGACGCCGACTATCAGGGAAAATATGCCTTTGCTTCGAGCTACAACTCGGAAAACGGTATGAACCTTTCCGAAATGATGGCCTCTGAAATGGACCATTGTGTAATTTTTGACCTCAAGGCCATTGAAGCGGGCGTTGCTGCCGGTGACTATCAGGAACTCAACGGAGTTCCGGTTCTGGATGGGCGCAAAGGGTCCAGATATACCCGCTACGTGCCCATCCCCACCTCTCCCCATGGTGTAAACGCCGCTCCAAGCGGCAAATACATCATGGTCGCGGGAAAGCTCTCGCCAACCGTTTCGGTGATTGATGTGAGCAAGGTGGATGCGCTGTTCTCCAGTGATGCGGACCCGCGCTCGGTCATTGTTGCCGAACCCGAACTGGGGCTTGGTCCCCTGCACACCGCCTTTGACGGAGAGGGCAACGCCTTTACCACCCTGTTCCTTGACAGCCAGGTGGTGAAGTGGAACATCGAAAAAGCCATCCAGCTTTACGCGGGTGAAAATGTTGACCCAATCATCGGCAAGGTCGATGTTGCCTACCAGCCCGGTCACAACTCGACCTCGATGGGTGAGACCAAAGAGGCCGACGGCAAATGGCTGGTTTCAATGAACAAGTTCTCCAAGGACCGGTTCCTCAATACCGGCCCGCTGAAGGCGGAGAACGAACAGCTCATTGATATTTCGGGTAACAACCTGGAAGTGGTGCATGACGGCTCAACTTTTGCCGAGCCCCATGACAGCATCATCGTGCATCGCTCGAAGGTAAACCCATCCCAGATTTACAAGCGGGATGACCCGTTGTTTGCCGACGCGATCGCCCAGGCTGCCGCTGACGGGGTCGACCTGGAAGGTGCCGCCGATGTCATACGCGATGGCAACAAGGTGCGGGTCTACATGCACTCGGTCGCTCCTACTTTCTCTTTGGAGAAATTCACCGTTAAACAGGGTGACGAGGTTACCGTCTATATCACCAACATTGATGATGTGGACGATCTGACCCACGGCTTCTGCATGGTGAACTTCGGGGTGGCCATGGAAATCGGACCGCAAGCCACCCAGTCGGTGACTTTTGTTGCCGACCGGCCTGGTGTGCACTGGTTCTACTGCCAGTGGTTCTGCCACGCATTGCATCTAGAAATGCGCGGTCGGATGCTGGTTGAGCCTGCGTAAAGAAAGGATTTGGCCTTGCTGTTCAGAACCCTGCTGGCGCTTGCTCTTTTGTTCCCCGCTTCATTTGCGCCGGGCAAAGAGTTGCGCGTCAAAGCCGGGGGCGGTGAGCTGGCCTCAGTTTTGCAAACAGCACAGGCGGGGGATATTCTCCGCCTGTTGCCCGGCACTCATTCCGGCCCGGTCACCATTGATGTCAGTCTGACGATTGATGGCAATGGACAAGCTGCCATTGAAGGCAACGAAACGGGTTCGGTAGTCACCGTAACGGCGCCCGACGTTGTCCTTCAGGGTCTCACCATAACCGGTTCAGGTTCGGCAGGTGAAAACAAGGAC
>DROE01000234.1 GCA_011322005.1 Devosia sp. | reverse complement strand
CAGAATATTTGCCCAAATCCTTGCGCATGGCCAAATCAAGGGCGTTGACGGGACCATTCCCCTCTGCAACCGACATCAGCATTTGTCCGTCGATGCGGATTTTGACCACGGCTTCGGAGACGGTGACCTTTTCTCCGCGGGCGTTGTGACGCCGCTCGATGGAGGTGCGGTAGCTCTCAACGTCAAAGAAGTTGGGCAACAACCCAAGTGTGCGGCGGGCCAGCAGGGCAAAGGAAGCGTCAGCCCCGTCATAGGAATAGCCGCGCGCCTCGCGCTCCTTGACCTCGCGCAGCAGCCCGTCAAGGCGGGGATCGGACTTTTCGATGCTGATTTTGTGGCGCTTGAGGGCGGTTATCAGGTTGGATTTGCCTGCCTGCTGGGAAACCATCACCGCGCGCTGGTTGCCCACCAGTTGGGGGTCCACATGTTCATAGGATGCTGCATCCCTGGCCAGTGCCGAAGCGTGAATGCCCGCCTTGGTGGCGAAGGCGGACGCACCCACATAGGGGGCCTGCCGGTCCGGTGCCCTGTTGAGCAAGTCATCAAAGGCGCGCGAAATATGGGTGAGTTCGGCCAGTTGTTTGTCACTCACTCCGGTTTCAAAGCGGCCTGCAAGGGCGGGTTTTAGCTTGAGCGTGGGGATGATGGTGGCCAGCGAGGCGTTGCCGCAGCGCTCCCCGATGCCGTTGAGCGTTCCCTGAATCTGGCGCACCCCGGCATTGACGGCGGCAAGGGAATTGGCCACGGCATGGCCGGTATCATCATGGGCGTGAATGCCCAGCTTTTCGCCCGGACAGACTTTGAGCACTTCGGTGACGATGGTGGTGATTTCCCCGGGCAGGGTGCCGCCATTGGTGTCGCACAGCACAATCCAGCGGGCACCGGCGTCAAGCGCTGCCTCTACACAATCAAGGGCGTAAGAAGGGTTGGCCTTGTAACCATCGAAAAAATGCTCGCAGTCGAGCAACGCTTCTTTGCCCGCATTTTTTGTTGCTTCAATGCTCTGGGAGATGGCAGCAAGGTTTTCCTCCAACTCGATACCAAGCGCCATTTTCACCTGATGATCCCAGGCCTTGGCGACAAAACAGACCGCATCTGACGAAGCGCCGAGCAATGCCTGCAATCCGGGGTCGTTTTCCACCGAACGCCCGGCGCGTTTGGTCATGCCAAAGGCGGTGAAGGTGGCTTTTTTTGTGCGGGATTGAGCGAAAAATTCCGTATCCACCGGGTTGGCTCCGGGATAACCGCCCTCGATATAGTCCACACCCAGCCGCTCGATGAGGGCTGCCACGGCAATCTTGTCGTCAAGCGAGAACTCGATGCCGGTAGTCTGGGCACCATCACGAAGAGTGGTGTCGAACAGGTAGAGACGCTGTTTTTCAGTCATGATTTTCGCCCTTTGGCGGCCAGTTTTCTGTCTCGTGGTCGGGGTGCTGGCAGGAGCGCACTTCTGCCATGAAATCCAGCCATTCTTCGCTTTGCTGCTGCTTAACCGGCAGGGTGCTCAGTTGGTCATAAACAGCGAGCTTGTCGTTGAGATTAACCTGAATGACCGGCGCAACCCTGTCGGGCTGGTCAAAGGCGCCGACCGCCAGTTCCAGACCGTAACGGGTTTCATAAGCCAGTGGTGTGCCACAGTAGGAACAAAAGGCGCGGCGGGCCAGATTGGAGCTGTCAAACCATTTGGGCTTCCCCCGCGTAAAACGACCGTCCTTGGCGGAAACCAGCGGGGCAAACAGGCTGCCAAAGGCCTTCTGGCACATGCGGCAATGACAGATGGAGGGGCGGCCAAGCTCGCTGACGGCGAAACGCACCGCCCCGCACTGGCAGCCACCGGTCAGGGTTTCGCTCATTGCTGGTCCCCCTCACCCGCCCTTCGGGCGCCCTCTCCCCCAAGGGGCGAGGGAAGGCGTTCACCCTGCAGCGCAGATTCTTCCTTCTCCCCTCGGGGGAGAAGGTGGCGCGTAGCGCCGGATGAGGGGGAATTTTGGTTCACTGCCTGATCTCCCATCTGGTGCGTTTCTCGCCGGTCTCGGGGTCTTTGTAATCCATAAGCTGGATGCCTTTGGACGCCAGTTCATCGCGGATGCGGTCGGCTTCCGCCCAGTTTTTTTCGTGCAGTGCCATAAGGCGCAGGGCTATGCTGGCTTCGACGTGGGCAACGTCAACCCCTTTTGTTTCAAGGGCGTCCGTCTGCTGTTCCTGCCAGACCATCATGGCATCGAAGTCCACCACGCCAAGCAGTCCGAGCGAACCAAAAAGCCGACCGGCATTGTGCCGCTTTTTGCCACCGGCATGGCGGTGCAATTCGGCCAGCACCCCGGACATGTTCATGTCACTGGCCAGTGCCGCCAGCATTTTGGAGCATGGACCGAGTTTTTCATATTCGGCGCGGTTGGCTTCAGTGAAATCCAGCCCAAGCGCCAGCATTGCCCTTTTCCAGCGCTGAAGAGTTTTCTCTGCCTCCTCCAGTCTGGTGAGGGAAAAATCTATCGGCTCGCGATAGTTCTTCATCAGCATGGCCAGTCGCAAAACAGCGCCGGGCCATTTGCGGCCACCGAATTTCTTTGTATGCAGCAGTTCGTCAACGGTGAAAAAGTTGCCCTCGGACTTGGACATTTTGTTGCCCTCTATCTGCAAGAAGCCGTTGTGCATCCAGATTTGCGCCATCTGTTCGGTGTCGTTGGCACAGCAGGACTGAGCCAGTTCGTTCTCATGGTGGGGAAATGACAGGTCGATACCTCCGCCGTGGATGTCAAAGGTCTCCCCGAGGTACTTCTTGCTCATGGCTGAACATTCGATGTGCCAGCCGGGCCGTCCGGTCCCCCAGGGGCTTTGCCAGCCCGGCCCATCATTTGCCGAGGGTTTCCACAGGACAAAATCCATGGGGTCGCGCTTATAGGGCGCTACCTCCACGCGGGCACCGGCAATCATGTCCTTGAGCGTACGCCGGGCCAGTTTTCCGTAAAGCACCTCATCGCCGTCTCTGAAACTCTTGACGTCAAAAAGCACATGCCCGTCGGCGGTATAGGCGTGTTTCTTCTCAATCAGCACCTCGATCATATCGACCATTTCTGCGATATGGTCGGTGGCGCGGGGCTCGATGGAAGGTGCAAGGCACCCCAGCGCTTTCATGTCGGCCTGATATTGCGCTTGGGTGGTTCCGGTCAGTTGCTGGATGGCTTTGTTGAGCGGCATTTGGGGGAAATCGCGGGCGGCGCGGGCGTTTATCTTGTCGTCAACATCGGTGATGTTGCGCACATAGGTCACGTGCTCCTTGCCATATACGTGGCGCAGCAGCCGGAACAGAACATCGAAAACAATGGCGGGCCGTGCATTGCCGATATGGGCATAGTCATAGACCGTGGGGCCGCACACATACATGCGCACATTGTTCGCATCCAGCGGGACAAAGTCCTCTTTGGATTTGCTTAGAGTGTTGAAGAGCCTTATCTGCGGCGTGGTTGAACTCATGCATGCAATCCTTGCCAAATAGCAATTGCGGCCAGCGGCGGGTTCAAACTATGTTCATGAGATAGAGACAAAACAAACCGCACCGCCACCATATGTGGTTAGCGAATAATAGTGGTCCCGAAAATACAAAGTGCGGTTGGATTTCTCATAGATGGCACAATGACTGGCATTGGCAACAAATGCAAGAGCAGAGTGGTGCGTCATCCGCTTTGACCTGCATGCTCAAAATACGGACGGCGCCCCCGGAAGGCAAATAAACACTTGTATAACGTGATACGACAACGTTTTTCCTTATTTGACAATTTTCTGGCACAATGAAGCCCTATTCCTGCCAGTATCCGGCGAGACCCGACAAATGCCACTCTTGATGTCATCACCACTCCACAAAAAGCGAAGCCCTCACCGGCTGGCGCTGGCGCTGGTCATGGGGCTGCTCAGCGCCGGAATGAGTGTTGAGGCATCGGCGCAAACCTATTCAGTCTCCCAGTTAACCAACACGATACGCTCCATTGAGCGCAATCGCGATTTCAGAAACCTGCAAACCAACATGCGCAATGCCAATGCGCTGAGTGCCGAATTGCAGAACAGTGAAGGCTTGTTCCGTACCGGTGGTTGCCAAAGGGCACTGAACAATGGCGAACGCCTGAACCGACAGTGCCGCACGCTGGCGCGCAACATCATACGGGGGCGGCGCGACCTTGCAAACCTGGAGGAAAAAATTTCAGTCGGTCAGAATCTGGCCAGGCAACGCGAACAGTTTGTACAGCAGCTGGCCAGACAACGCGGCTCCAGTTCTCAGGCCAATGTGCAGAACAATCCGCGGCCACGCAATTTCTTCGAGCAACTCTTTGATTCGCTGAGCGGCAACAATGTGGGCCCGGGGGACATTGTGGGGGACGAATTTGGCGGATTTCAGAACTACAACACCGTGCGCTCTGTCTGTGTGCGCAAGAACGATGGATATTATTGGCCCGTCAGCTTTTCAACAGTCTCGGAATATTTGCCCAATGATGCGATTCAGTGCCGTTCCCAGTGTCCGGGGGTGGATGTGGATCTCTATTATTATTCCAATCCGGGCCAGGAGCCCAAGGACATGGTGAACCTGGCCGGGCAGTCCTATGCGTCCCTGCCCAACGCCTTTGCCTATCGCCAGAGCTTTGACCGGGCCAACAGTTGCCGGGCGCAAGTGAGCTTTGGCACCGTGGATATAATCACGTCAGAGGCAGGGTCGCGCACCTTTATCACCATTGACGACCTGAGCATTCCTCTGCCATTGCGGGATCCGCGTCGGACAGTTGAGCCGGTGGTGGTCGCCGTTGCCGAAATGGTTCAGATACCACTGCCGCGCCCAAGGCCTCGTCTCACCGGATCGGGCGCACCGGATGAGCCGGTTGTTCTGAGTGCTGAACTTAGGGTAGTTGAAGTCAATGGCCGCATTGTCAGGATAGTCGGTCCAGACACACCTTACGCCCCAACAGAGGCAGAAGATTCTTAAGCTCGGGACCATCGGGGCGACCGGTCAGGGCCAGCCGCAGAGGCAGGAACAGAGCTTTTCCCTTGCGCCCGCTGACCTGTTTGAGCGCATCCGTCCACACCTTCCAGGTGTTTTGATCCCAGGGCTCTTCGGGCAGCAGTTTTGCGGCTTCGGCGATGAAAGCACGGTCCTCATCTGCAATCCGGGGAGTTATTTTGCCTTCAATCAAATCAAGCCATTCAGCTATCTGGGGCAGGCGCGTGATGTTATTCCTCAGGGCCAGCCAGACATCTTCACTCACAACACCAAGTGAAGCCAGCCGTTCCGCAAAAACACCAAAATCCGCCTGATGCAAAATCCGCGCGTTCAGCGTTTCAAGTTCGGCTTCATCATAGCGCGCCGCACCATGGGAAATCATCGAAAAATCAAGTTTTTGCGCCAGTTCATCAAGGTCCGCAAAGACTTCCACCGGCAGAGATGTTCCGGTCAGAACCGCCATGGCGGCCACGGCCATTGCTTCAAACCCCTGTTCGCGAAGCTCGGAAATGGCGAGAGAGCCGATGCGTTTGGAAAGGCCCCTGCCCTGCGCATCGGTGAGCAGATTGTGGTGGACAAAGGTGGGTGTTCCGGCTCCCAGCGCTTCAAAAATCTCAATTTGCACGCCTGAATTGGAGATGTGGTCTTCGCCGCGAATGATGTGGGTCACCCCCAGTTCAATATCGTCAACAACCGAGGGCAGCGTATAAAGGTAGCTGCCATCGCCACGGATAAGGACGGGGTCGGACATGGAGGCGGTATTGACGGTCTGGCTTCCGCGCACCATGTCATCAAAATGGACGGGATCGCCCTTGAGCTTAAAGCGCCAATGGGGCTGGCGTCCTTCGCTTTGCAGTTTTTTCCTGTCGTCGTCACTCAGATCAAGCGCTGCGCGGTCATAGATGGGGGGACGCCCCAGTGCACGGGCCCGCGAGCGGCGGCGGGCCAACTCGTCCGAGGTTTCATAACAGGGATAGAGCCTGCCATCAGCGACAAGGCTGTCGCGCGCTGCATCATAGAGTTCGAGGCGCTCGGACTGACGCACCGTGAGGTCGGGGTGGATGCCAAGCCATTTGAGGTCAGTTTCTATGGCATCGGCAAATTCGCGGCTCGAGCGTTCCTTGTCGGTATCGTCAAAACGAAGGACAAATTTTCCGCCCGTTGCTCTGGCATAAAGCCAGTTGAACAGGGCAGGTCTGGCATTGCCCAGATGGATCAGGCCGGTGGGGGACGGCGCAAAGCGCACAACGGGGCTCATCTGGCGGTGCTCCCGTCCCTGTAGCCGTTGGTGATGGGGTATTTGCGCCCGATACCAAAGGCTTTTTTGGTCAGCTTGACGCCGGGAGCGGCCTGCTTGCGCTTGTATTCAGCCAGATAAATCAGCTTTTCGATGTGCTCAACCAGTTCACGCTCAAAACCTTTGGCCTCAATCTGGGCAATCGAAAGCTCGTCCTCAACCAGCGCCTTGATAAGAGCGTCAAGCACCGGATAGGGCGGCAAAGCGTCCTGATCGGTCTGGTTGGGGCGCAACTCGGCGCTCGGGGCCTTGTTGATGATAGTGTCGGGGATTACCTTGCCGGAAGGGCCCAGACAGTCGCCGGGCATGTGGGAGTTTCGCCAGTCGGCCAGATGATAGGCCTGCATTTTCAGCAGGTCCTTGATGGGATTAAAACCGCCGTTCATATCCCCGTAGATGGTGGCATACCCTACCGCCAGTTCGGATTTGTTGCCGGTGGTCAAAAGCATGGAGCCCAGCTTGTTGGAAACCGCCATCAGGATGACGCCGCGCAGGCGCGACTGGATGTTTTCTTCCGTGACATCGGATTCAAGACCCTCAAAGAGGTCCGCAAGATTGGCGTTCACTGCTTTTACGGGGTCGCCGATGGGCACCACGTCGTAGCGTACGCCAAGCCGCTGAGCGCATTCTTTTGCGTCGCGCAGACTTTCTTCTGAGGTGTAACGGTAGGGCAGCATCAGGCAGTGCACGTTGTCCGGCCCCAATGCGTCGGCGGCAATGGCGGCAACGATGGCAGAATCTATGCCCCCCGAGAGGCCAAGCACTACGGAAGTAAAACCGTTTTTGTGGATATAGTCGCGCAAACCCAGAACGCAGGCGCGCCAGGGCGCTTCGTCCACGGAAACCAGATTGGTGACGGAACCTTCAACGCAAGACCAGCCTTTGTTGCCCTTTTTCCAGGTTGAAATCACCAGTTCGCTTTCAAAGGATTTGCCTTCAAAAACCAGTTCCCCTTCCGTGTCCATGCCAAAAGTGGCACCATCGAACACCAGTTCGTCCTGTCCCCCAACCTGATTGAGATAAAGCAGGGGCAGGCCGGTTTCCCTGATGCGCTGGCGAACCACATCAAAGCGCAGGGCCTGCTTGTTGCGCCAATAGGGCGAGCCGTTGGGACAAAGCAGAATTTGCGCCCCCGCCTCGGCCAGAACAGCGCACACCAGCGGGCTCCAGATATCCTCGCAGATGGGAACTCCCACCGAAACACCCCTTATATTCATGGGCTGTGGCATGGGACCGGCTTCAAAATAGCGCTTTTCATAGAACACATCATTATTGGGCAGCTTGTGCTTGAAGCGTTTTTGCACAATTTCGCCGCCCTCAATCAGCACCACAGCGTTGAAAAGCGCTTCACCTTGCTGCCAGATGGAAGGCATCAGAATGGACAGGGAAGTGCCTTTGCTTTGCCGGGCGAAGGCATGCAGATTATCCATGGCATCGCGGATGAACTGCGGCTTGAACAGCAGGTCCTCGGGGAAATACCCGGTAAGAAACAGTTCGGTAAACATCAGCAGGTCAGCACCTGCCGCCTCCGCCTCATGCACAGCGCCAAGCGCTGTTTCAAGGTTTTGCCTGAGCGCACCCACGGTGGGGTTGAGCTGGGCAAGGGCGATTTTCAAGCGATTGGTCAAAGCGGGGCCTGCATCCTGGGAGTGCACGAGGAATTTCGGGCGCAACACTTATCGCGCCGGGCTGGCGCGGGCAAGCACGGAGATTGGACTGTTGTTTTCAGAAGGTGCCGGTGATTTCAGCCAGCGCTCCATAGCGGAAGAATTCAAGGCCGGTAATGTCGCCGATATAGTCCGCGGAGTTGGAGGGGGTACCCACCTCGCGGGCACGGAACTGCATGGTGGCGTCCCCGGTCAGATACCAGCCCCGTCCCCCCACCCGCACGGTGAGGTTTTCCGTGGGGCTGAAACCGAGCATCACCTCGCCGCTGGCTCCATAGAGCATTCCGTCGATGGTTCCGGCCGAGCCCTGTTCAAAGGTGTCCGGCCCCACAACAAAGTCGGGCTGATAAAAGGCACCATAGGTGCCATCCATCTTGGCAAAGGGAATTGCCGCCGCCTCAGCAGTCAGGTCAACCACATCACCGAATTCCATGCGCGCCACCGCACCCAGCTTGAGCATGTGGGTTTCAACCGCATTGACCTGGCTGGCCCCGCCACCGCCGGAAGTCGTATAGTTGGCGCGTCCCATATCGGGATTGTCAGAGAGGAACTGATAGCCGGCAAATCCGCCCACCTTGAAGGTTTCATTGCCCCAGGGCATCATGCCGAAATCTGCACCGGCATAGCCGATATTGCCCCCGCTCATAGTCTGGTCGCCGACAAATTCGGGAGTGGAATAGGTCCCTTCGATTATCGCGGCGTAACCCACCTGCCCTTTTGCGTAGCTGGCGGTAGAATTGTCATCAATACGGAAGTGGAGTTCCGCGATCTGGCTGGTGTCAGCGGAAGAATAGTTGCCGCCAAAAGCCGAAAGCTGACTTGAACCCAGCGAGTACCAGTAGCGAAGCCCAATTTCGAACTCCAGGGGGTCGGGCTCGTCGGAAAAACCCCACTGCTCGGGATAGGAGCCACGCAAATCATCCCCATTGCCATAGTCGAAGATATTTTCGGCACCCAGCGCGGTGGCTGACAGGCTCACGACCGCCAGCGTTGCTGCGAACATCGGGAAAAGGCGCGCCATGGGGACTCTCCGCTCAAAAAACGTCAGTTTCAATTCTGACCTGTTTATGAACGGTTAGGGTTAATGTTCCGCTAAATTTACGTTAATACTCTGCTAAGTGCCGGCGAACGGTGGCACTCCCAATCAGGCGGTCCGGGCCACTTCCGGCTTGCGTTGCTGGCGGATTTCCTCGGCAACCAGAAAGGCCAGCTCAAGCGCCTGAGAGGCGTTCAATCTCGGGTCGCAATGGGTGTGATAGCGGTCGGAAAGCGAGGCTTCGGTGACGGCTGACACCCCGCCCACACATTCGGTAACATCGTCGCCGGTCATTTCAAAATGCACGCCCCCGGCATAGGTTCCCATCTGGCGGTGCACATCGAAAAAGGCTTTCACTTCGGACAGAACCTTGTCAAAGGGCCGGGTTTTGTAACCTGAAGAGGCTTTTATGGTGTTGCCGTGCATGGGGTCGCAGCACCAGACAACTGTGCGCCCGGCCTCCTTGACGGTCTCAATGAGGGCGGGCAGGTGGTCGATGACTTTTTCAGCGCCAAAACGGGCAATCAGGGTCAGGCGTCCCGCCTCGTCATCGGGATTGAGTTTATCCATCAGGGCGAGCAGGTCGTCGCGCTTCATCGAGGGGCCGCACTTGACGCCAATGGGATTGTTGATGCCGGAGAAATACTCCACATGGGCACCTTCAGGCTGGCGGGTACGATCGCCAATCCACAGCATGTGACCAGAGGTGGCGTACCAGTCGGCAGTTATGGAATCCCGGCGGGTCAGCGCTTCTTCATAGCCCAGCAGCAGCGCCTCGTGGCTCGTATAAAATTTGGTTTCGCGCAGAGCCGGTGTGTTTTCGGAACTCAGGCCAAGGGCAGCCATGAACTTGATGGCATCATCAATCTTGTTTGCGGTTTCCTCGTAGCGGGGGGAGCCGTTTTTGCCCTTCATAAAGTCGGTGGTCCATTCGTGCACACGGGTAAGGTCGGCAAAACCGCCGCTGGCAAAGGCGCGCAGCAGGTTCAGGGTCGCCGCCGACTGCCGGTAGGCCATAATCATGCGCTGGGGGTCGGGAACGCGCTGGTCGGCATCGAATCCGATGCCGTTGATGATGTCGCCGCGATAGGAGGGCAGTTCGACCCCATCGATGGTTTCGGTATCGGCGGAGCGGGGTTTGGCGAATTGCCCGGCAACCCGGCCAACCTTGACCACCGGTTTGGATGCGCCGTGGGTCAGCACCACGGCCATTTGCAGGAATACCTGGAAAAAATCGCGGATATGGTTGGCTTCATGCTCGGCAAAACTCTCGGCGCAGTCTCCGCCCTGCAGCAAAAAGGCATTGCCTTTGGCCACTTCTGCCAAATCCTCTTTCAGCCCTCGCGCTTCACCGGCAAAAACCAGTGGTGGAAAGCTGGACAGCCGCGCCTCGGCGGATTTAAGCGCTGTCCGGTCGGGATAGGTGGGCACCTGCAATACAGGTTTTGCTCTCCAGCTTTTGGGGGTCCAGGAACTCATGTTGAAACTCAATCTTTACTTACGGCATCTCGCTGAGGCCGGTCTACCAAGGTCTTGCGGCCCTGCCAAGGCCGATTTTTGGGCAGACAGGCGGTATGAGGAGCGGATTTGTATTCAATGTTTTCGTCAATTGCCTGTAGGCTGGCTTCAGGACAAAACCTGACACGGAGTTGGAGATGGATCACTCCCATGCCCCCGAGGACATAGCGGCCCGGCTTGCAAAAGGACCGAAGGTCAACTATCTGCGCGACTGGATTTACGGGGGCATCGACGGTGCGGTAACCACTTTTGCCATTGTTGCCGGGGTGGTGGGTGCCGAACTCAGCGTCGGGGTGGTTCTGGTGCTGGGGGTTGCCAATCTTGTGGCTGACGGATTTTCCATGGCTGCGTCGAACTATTCGGGCACCAAGGCCGAGTTGGACGACTATAACCGCATCAAACAAATCGAGTTGCGCCATATCCGCAACCAGCCTGAAGGCGAGCGCGAGGAATTGCGCCAGATTTACCGCAAGAAGGGTTTTGAGGGACAAGAGCTGGAGCGCATGGTCGACCTGTTGTCGCGCCACGAGGATGTGTGGGTGGAAACCATGCTGAGCGAGGAATATGGCCTCTCCGCCGTGCAGCGCTCGCCGGCCATTGCCGCCTGGGCAACCTTTGCGGCATTTATCATCTGCGGAGCGGTGCCGCTGGTTCCGTTCATTCTTGGGTTTGAAGCAAGCGCACTGGCCGCAACCATCGCCACCGGAATTGTGTTCTTTATCATCGGGGCGATGAAGTCCTTCTGGTCAACCCAGCGCTGGTATATGAGCGGACTGGAAACCTTTGTCATCGGCATCGCGGCGGCGGGCATGGCCTATGGCATTGGCGTTCTTTTGCGCGGACTGGCCAGCGGGGCGGGGATTTAGGGGGGGAATTGTTCTCTGGGGGACAAAAACGACCTGACCACCCGAACGTAGAATATTCCGTTCTGGTTAGCTCGATTCAAGCAGCCTCGGCCAGATTGAGTTCGGAATTGTAAGAAGACATGAAAAACGATGTTTTCTTGAATTCCTCTATCCCAACGAACTCTATATGCTCGACCGTAGCGGCGTACAAAGCGGCTTCGATTTCGTACATGTCTGACATGGTGCTCTCTCCAGAACGATGCGCATACTCAACTAACTACGTGTAATATATAGCCATGAACCCTTGTGATGTACAGAT
>DROE01000233.1 GCA_011322005.1 Devosia sp. | reverse complement strand
ACCATGCGTTCGGCATTTACGGCATCGTCCATCCGGGCAAGGCGGGCTTGGAAGGTCATTGGTTTATCTCAGTTTGCGTTGCGGATGATCTTGGCGGGCAGATTTTCGATTTCAGGCGGCAATGGCAGTGCCGTCAATTCGTGCCAGTCGCGGATCAGCACGCTCTTGGTCGTTGGGTGTCTGAGCGCTTTCCAGCGCGCTCCAGCACCTCTTGCACGGCCTCTGATGCGCCTTTGAATGATCCACTGGATGGCGTCCTTGCACAGGATAATGCGGTAATTCCCGCACAGTGCGATAACCCGGTAATAGGCCTCATTGCTTTCGCTGCGGGATTGTCCCGGGACGGATTTTTCCTGGCCTGAATTGGCAGGTTTCGTGCAACCAGTTGCAGAGGTTGCAATGGAGGGAGCCATGGCATTCATGCCGACCTCCGGGATTTCAGGGCCTCAAAGGCCGTGAAAATTTCGTCCCGGACCCAACAGGTGCGGGTGCCGATCTTGACGGGTTTGGGAAATGTCCCGTCCTTTACACGGCGGTAGATTGTCGTTCTCCCCAGCCCAGTCAGGTGCTGGAGGTCTTTGATGGATATGTAAAATGGGTGCATCATAGCGCACCTCGTTGCTTCGTTCGGTGTCACTATGGCTCATTCTGACCGGCCTGAAAATTTGCAAGATAAGGGCCTGCATAATTACTTTAAGTTGTGTTATCGCTCGCTGTGAGGGTCTTTGGATTGTTTCCCACCGCCTTTCTTTTCACCTCTCTTTGGCAACTTCGCTTGCTGCTCTGGCGTCAGCATTTCCCGGAATGTGCGCCAGATTTTCATGAAAGTGCGCGTGTTCTTTTCAACCCCCAAATAATTGGCGGCATCCTGCTGGAAAAGCCTGCCACCCTCCAAGTGGAGGAGCTTTTCGTCCTTACCTTGGTAAACCTTGGGGTCTCCGAAGAGACAATAGTATTCGTAGAGGTGTTGCGCTAGCTCGGCGGTATAATCACTTTCCAGCCAAGTCGTATTCCCCAGTAGATCATTGATAGCCTTTTTCGTTGGTTTCTTCCCACAGAACCACAAGGGAAGCCCGAAATATGGGGCCATCTGTTCACGCACAGCTGCGATGCGCTGAAACTCATCCTCATCATGAACATCAAGGCCGTTTCTGTGGCTGGCTGGGTCTTTCACGGTCCAATTGGTTGTGTCCAGTAGCGGATAGGCGCTGCTGTATTGGCCTGCAATGTCGATCAAGTGCTGTCGTGCGTGTTGCACCTGTCGCCAATGATCAATACGGCCAAGATAAAGATCACCAATCTGGGTGAACACGTTTGCTCCCACAGATTGAAACTGGCCTGCCCCGGTTTCAACAAGAATACAGCCAAGCTGGTCACTGTCTGCATGAAGAAACCGATCAAAGAGATAAAAGGCCAAGCCTGTGGGAAGCCGCATCCTTTCCGCAATGCGGAGGCGTTTCACCCGGTTTTTATCGGGCGTCCAAGGCGATTTTCTGGATGTCAAACTTTTTGCTTCTTCGAGGCGCCGGAGCGTGCCTTCTGTTGAGAACACACGTTCCGCATGAACCTTGAAGTGAACGAAAAGGTCGGCGAGATAGATCGGTTTTCGCGGGCGGTGCCCGAATTCATCGGTCATGACTGTCTCGCACCATTAAGCTTGCCGGATACGAAGCACCGCTCCGCTTTCCCCACGCACATGCCCGGCCCACCTTTCCATCAGGATGCGCCGCTGTTCAAGGAAATCTGTGCGGCGGTAGCTGCGTTCCACCTTGGTGCCGGTGGTGTGACCCAGCGCGGTTTCGGCCACTTCGCGCGGGGTGTCGGTGGCCTCGGCGCACCAGGTGCGGAAGCTGGAGCGAAAGCCGTGCGGGCGGGCTTCCATTCCCCGGCGCTCCATCAGGCGCGTCTGGTGGCGCTGCCTGCCCAGCAGGGCGCGGGCCTTTTCGGGGGCCTGAATGTCCACATCCAGCCCCATGGCCGCTGCGTGGCGCAGCACGATATTGAGCCGGTTCATCGCCTTGCCGTCGCCGCGCAACTCGGCCTTCTTGGCCTCAAAGGCGGCCTCGGCCGCGGCGGCAAGGGTATGCTCGGATTTTGCAACATTATTGCAGCGCAGTAGTGTCGAAGCGGCCTGCCTGTTGTCTCTGCGAACTGGAATCGAAATTTGGCTAGGTGTTCTCCCGCGCCCAGTCCCAGTAAAGCTTGCGCGCCTCAAGCGCGACCGGCCCGACCGGGTATTCCACATCCTCGATCGCCGTGATCGGCGTGACCTTGGTCATGT
>DROE01000232.1 GCA_011322005.1 Devosia sp. | reverse complement strand
TCCCCTTGCCGGGCCGGTAGGGGACTTGCACCCCCAAGTCATCCCCTCGCCACCACAGCTCGGGAAATAGCGCCAGTCACGGCGCTACGCGCCATGCCTGGCGCACCACAAAAAAAGAGCCCGGACTCTGCCGGGCTCCTTTCTTAATTTCTCGGTGTGCTACCGCGAAACCGGCGGCTTATTGCTGCGGGCCCGCGGCAGGCTTGGCGCCTTTTTCTTCCTGGCGACGACGTTCCACATCGGCCAGGGCGACATTCGCCATGTACCAGCCTCCGAAAATCATGATGCCGAACACCAGAAACGGCACCAAAACGTTGATACCCATATTTTCAACCATATTTTCCCCCCTTCGATTTGTGGAGACACTCCCCTAGTACTCCCACTGGAGAATACGGAGACCGGGCAAGTGTAAATGAAATGATCGGCAAACACAAACGCCTGAACGTCACCGCAGCGCCGGGCGCGGGCATCCCCCCGGGATCACAGCTTCGCTATAATGGCACGCGTGTTCACCGCTACGGGGCAGTTTTCCTGACTATGCAGCACTTCAAGCCATCGCTCACGCCCGCATGCTGCGGGGTGCTTATTGCCATGTTGCTCAGCGCGTGTGGCGAACCCCTGCCGGCCTTGCCCGCCCAACAATGGGAGGACATCATTGTACAGGTGGAAACCCGTCCGCCCCAAGCCGTCCCGGGCATGAACGAATTCCTTGTCGTGGCCACCCGGAAACCACGCAAACCCGCCCATGATCTCATTGTATCCATGCGGATCAACGATGAAGGCCGCTGGCATCAGGCTATCCAGGATGGCCATGTCGGCGTTTACCGCCGCGCCATCCGCGTGTCGGACCCGGCGCGAGACGTCTTGGCGGTTCGCCTCGAGCGTGACCAGCGGGTGGGGGTATTGCACTTCAGCTTGAGTGCACAGGGAAAACGGCCGCAGTAAAAGGACCGATTCTGGAACTTGCCCTGGCCCGCATTCGGGGGGAAGACCCCCCGGGCTAGCGCTCTTTGCTGAGTCGCTTTTTCATGGTGGCGTTTTCTTCCCAGCGACGGATGAGCATAATCTTGTCGCCCCCCTTGCGCTCGCTGCAGCGCGGACAGGTGAGATGGGACATGTAAAGCTCTTTGGGCACCCTGCCTTGCTCCACCAGCGCAAACTGCATTTCGTGCAGCACGCGGCGCGCGGTGCTCACATTGCCGTGATGCAAGACAACGTGCACATTATAGGGAGTGGGCAGGACGTGGATATTTCGCGCCGGTGAATCGGCCACTTTCAGCAGGCGGGTAACACTGCCCCGGAAAAAACCCGTGCGGGTCAGAATGAACCGGGGCCACTCCTCCTCCAGTTCCAGAGCTTCCACCACCGCCTGTTGACGCTGAAGATAGCTCTCATACCCCACGGGCATGTGAAAGAATGTCGGGATGGGCAGCGTGTGCACCAGGGTGCCACCCAGATCCAGGTCTCGCCCGTCCCACGCGGGATAGGTATCCGGGCAAGCGCACTCAGCAGCGTCGTCAGTCACGATCGGAAAAGGTAGCTTTTGGCGCCCATGAAGACATTGATGAAAAACACCCAGAATCCAATCCCCATCACCGTCGCCACTGCGCTGAGCACCGGCGCATAATAGCGGTGGACAGCAGGTATGGCGCTGGGATCAGTGAGCAATAAATTGCCTTCAATGATGCCGAAAATCAACAAGGTCGTATAAAACCCGCATACGCCGATAAAGGTCCACCAAAACGAATGATGAACCAGGCGCCGGGACCAAACCGGATAGCCGGTGACAATGGGGAACAGGTAATAGGTCACGGCCATGGTCATCAACACAACGCCCCCGACCACGTTGATGTGCACGTGGGCAAGCGGATCAATCATGTGGCCCGGGCCGCTGATGGGGCTTCCTACGGAATCCAGCCAGGCGCGCACCGGAGGAAGCAGCTGCACCACACCCTGAACGGTGCCGATGAAAAAACCTGTTGCGGATCCAAGCAGGAACTTGGCGAGATGTTTGTGATCAGGGGCGGGCTGCTGCATTGCTTCGGACGGCGCCTTGAAATTGCGTGAGGCTGCTCTTGTGAGCCGCTGTACAAGCCCCCAGACGGGCCGCCGAACAAAAGCCCGCGCCCACCGGAACCGGACAAAACTTGCGCGCACATTGCGTGCGCGCAAGCTCCTGTTCTTACGCTACAAAAAACCCTGCTAAAAAAAGAGCTTCAGATGCTCAAGGCAGGCAGCAGCACAAAGATGAAGAATGCGGTTCCAAACAGGATCGCGAGCACGCTGATATCGTTGTTCATAATCCCTCTCCCCCTTCTATGGATGTTAGCCACTATGGACGTTAGCCAGAAAATCCTGAGTTATTCAGTCGAAGCGATAATTTAGCCAATCGCGAACCGGGATGCAAGTCCCGAAACCACCTTGTTTTCGCAGGGTTATTTGAAATCCAGATTCAATGTCAGGCCGCCGGTTTTTTGCGACAGCACTTCATACTCGCGCAGGGTACCGGGATCGGAGCGGCCCAGCGGCATGGTGAACACGGGACTCGGGATGTTGCTGTAAAAGATGGTATCGTCCGACGGTTCATCACCCACCAGCATATAGGCGCCGGGCGGGGGCGCATCACGGGCCGCCGCCCGAAAGGCGCGGCCGATGTTTTCTGTATCGCCCACAAAAGGCGCCCCGCTCATAAGGTTGTCGAACATTTCCGCCATGGTGCCGATGTAGGTCTGGGCGGTACGGTTGGAAAACCACGTTATCGCGGACAGCTCCTTGCCGGAACGGATAATCACCAGGCGCAATATGGGGACAAGAAAAGTCGAGACACCGTGCATGGACCCCGTCGCGTCCACCACCAGGTGAATCGTTTTTCCCGGTATTTTTTCCAGACCCTGTACAAACAAATCAAAATCTTTGCGCCCGACCCGGGCCGACTCAAGAATGGTCTCCACCTGGTCTTCCATATCGGCGGTCAACACCTTCTGCATGTGCTGAAGGATGCGGTCTTTGTCCTCTTGGGCCAGCTTGAGTTGCTCCTGCAGCACTTCGATTTGCTTTTTCAGTCGGGGTATCTCGTTTTCTTCAGCCAGGCGCGAACTGATCAGCACCGTCACCAGCAGGAACACGAACGTCGCCAACATCAGCAAGGCGACATCGGAAAAACTCTCGTGAATATTGGAGGACGACTTGCCGCGTCTTTTCATAGCACCAACGAGGTCAGGCAGGGCCGGTCTAGCCGCGCGAGAAGGCCCGCTTCAGGCGGAACCACCACGACCGGTTGATTTTGTTGAGGGTTTTGATTTCTTCCTTGAGCAGGTCGGAATAGTATTGCTGCAACACCACTGAATCCCGCAAGCTGGTTCGTGCTCCCTCTTCATCCTCACTCATGCGGGCTAGGCGTTCGGCTTCTTCGCGGAACTGGTGCATGGCAGAGGTCGTCTGGTCGATGGCCGCCATCAGATCGTTCACATTGTCACCCAGCGTGGTGATCTCGGCGTTGAGCGAGCGCACCCCCCGCTCTACGGTAGGGTTGATATCCGCTGCGCAGTACACCATGCAGATCTTCTTCAAGGCAGCGGCCAGGGACTCAATGCCATGGTCGGTAATCAGGGCAAACACCCGCAACAACACCCCCCCCAATACCGAACCCAGCAGCGTAGTGTAGAAAGCAGTCCCCATGCCGCCCATGGCCCGGCGCAGGCCCCGCAGCAAGCGTTCCTGATCCTGCCCCAGGGCATCAAGCGAGGTGGTCAAACCGGTCAGGGTCAGGGTCAGGCCGATGACAGTCCCAATCAAGCCCAGGGTGATCAACAGATTGCCCATCACCTCAACGGAATGACTGGTGCGGTAATACGGCCCCAACTCGACATCCACCAGGGCTTCCACATCAGGCCGGTCGTTGCGTTCCAGCACCTGTTTGAGCGAGATAAAAAACCGCTCCACCGCCCGCGTCACACGTTTGCTGGGCTTGATCCCTTTCAGGCTGTGGCGCTGCGCAATGGCCGCCAGCTGGCCGGCGCGGTAGGCTTCGCTGGTAATCCGGAGCGTCAGCACCAGGCTGATAAACATCCCCACGCCGAACAAACCCATGATGACCCAGGTGATTTTGCTGACGTCCTGCTTGAGAAACTCCCACAGGTTGGTGTCCAGGTACAGCCCGAAATACACAACGATGGCCGTCGATGCCCACACGATCCACAGAAACAGTGTGCGAAAACCCGTCTCTTGTCCAACAGCTCTGGCCTTGTTCATAGAATGACTTACCCTGAAATCACATGCCGCGCAAGCAAGCCTGACCGCGATACGGGCCCAATATCCGATTATCCAAGCCGGAAATCCAAGCGCCGATTGTGTTTGAGCAACCGGGCCGCGTCAAGGGAACGACGCCAATAAAGACAGATCAACACATACACGGATGAAAATACTATGACCCCGGTGCATCTTCAAAGTTTGCCCCCGCAATGGCGGGCAAGTGAAAAGCCGGAATCGAGTAGGAGGCGGGGTCACCCCCGCCGTCCTCTCACACCACCGGACGTGCGGTTCCGCATCCGGCGGTTCATGAGACACACTGGAGTCGTCGCACCGTATCGAGCAGCGACACCAGCCCCAAACGATCAAAGTAGGCCTT
>DROE01000231.1 GCA_011322005.1 Devosia sp. | reverse complement strand
GCCGGCGCCTACGGCTTCACCATGAGCTCCAACTACAACTCCCGCCCCCGCGCCGCCGAAGTCATGGTCGACGGCGACCGCACCCACGTCGTCCGCCAGCGGGAGACCCTCGAATCGTTGTACGCAGGCGAATTCCTGATCGACTAACTGTAGGAGCGGCGCAAGCCGCGATAGACAGGTAACTGGTGAAGGGTAGCTGGTAGCCGGGGAAATGGCTCGGTTCCCGCTTTTCCCGGCTACCTGTCCCCGCTACCTGACACCGGCCTGTCGCGGCTTGCGCCGCTCCTATAATCAAATCCTTCCCGGGTGGCTGCTTGTTCTGTTACACAAAGAGTTCTCGCACTGATTTGTGATGCCGGCTATTCATTGATCCACCGATAGGAAATTTTGAATTTGTTCAGATGGGTCCATGGCAAATACCCTTCCTTTTGCATCCTGCCCACGATGATTGCAGGCGCAACACCGACTTCCTTTGCAAACGCCTCGATGGCAGCGTACGTTTTGTCGAGAAATCGCAACTGTTTGGCAAACTTCGGCGGTATCAACAAGTCGCTGGCAAACCGATCTGCCTCTTGCTCGTGCTCGTCATCGAGTCCCCTGGTTTCCAGAAACAGCATTTTCTTGCCATGGAGCAATATATGCCCGGCCTCGTGGAAAAAGGCGAACCAGAGATGATCATTGGTTTTGTACCGCAGGCTGAGCATGAGCAAAGCCTTGTCCGTTGACAGCCACTTGGTAGCCCCATTGACCGGGCAGCCCTTCGGTGCCGGTTCGAACACCACGGCAACACCCGCGCGGGCACAAGTGTCTATCATTTTGGGTATGAACACATCTGGGTCCGTCTCGTTGGTAAGCGCGCGCAATTCGACCAATGCTTGCCTGAATTTGGCCTTGTCATAGGGCTGGCAGGCGATTTCGGAGGCGAGGCGCTCTCCCTGTCGTAGCCAGGCCGATACGGCAGCACCGTTCTTGTCGAATTTGGTCGAAGCCTTGAAAGCGGCCAACGGTTCGGCATATTGTTTTTGCCATCCTTCGACGGACGAAACACCAAAGAATTGCAGGCATTCGGCAACCTGTTGACCCTTGGACTTGAATTTCCTTATCCAGCCGAAATTGATCATGTCCGCCAGAGGCAGTTGCTTCAACCAGTCCGCATCGGCTTCGAGATTTTCCAATTCCGCCTGCCGTGCGATGGTTTCACGATACTGGGCTTCGCGCACCAGCCAGAAGCGGGCGCTGCTGCCCAGAACCCTTTCCAGCTTGAGCGCCGTGTCCTCGGTGATGCTTGCCTTGCCGTTGATCAACAGACTGACATGCTTGGTGGTATAGCCGCAGCGCTGGGCAAATTCGGCCTGGCTCCAGCCCTTTTCCTCCAGCAAGTCGGCAATGGTGTCGCCGGGCGGGGAGACCCAGTCTGGCTGAAAAAGTCGCGCTGGCTCAGTCATGGTAGTCTCCAATGAAAACAATGGTGATCCGTCTGACCTGCGCCCAGTCGATGCCGCCATCGGCAAAACGGGGCACTGGATCGTGATTGGGGGCGAAAACGAGACGGACGCTGCCGTGCAAGTCCAGGGCCATCTGTCCCTTGCGGTCGCCGGTCAGAGGGTGCGGCCGGCCTGCAACCAGTTCGCGCACATGGGCAGCCGCCTGCAGGTCCGCCAGCCGACTTCGCAGCTTGCGCGCGCAGGCTGCGCCCAGTTTCCGTATGGCAAGGCGTTGTTCCTGGCAAAGCGCGCGGAGGTCGTCATCGGGGATATCGATTTCCAACCGGCTGATTCCATGTTGTTTACCATTCCGGTAAACAATATTATAACAGGCGGTGCTGTTTCGTCAATTCGATGGCATTAATTATATTATGGCTTTTATTGGCCCACCGCCTGCTCGACGACGGCGTCGGCTAAGTGGATCTGTGTGGTCTGGGCGTCCTGGATGCGGGCATTGAGAGAGTCGCAGAGGGCCATGAGTTCATCGACCTTGGTGACGATGCGGTGTTGTTCGGCAAGGGGTGGAACAGGAACGAGCAATTTCTCCCACTTTGCCCTATTGATGATAGGTGTTGCCGAACCAGTTGAGTTTTTTAGCACTTCGCTTTGGAATTGGATGGTGCTCATCGCGTAATGGACAAAATTGATATTGGCAAGCAGCGGCTTCAATGAGTTTATTTGTTGAT
>DROE01000230.1 GCA_011322005.1 Devosia sp. | reverse complement strand
GATTTTTCCTAAGTGCGGTTTTTGACAATTGTGTGATGAGGGAGACAAAAAATCAGTTGCGGTGTTTTAACTCAATCACATTGTGGGCGCTTTCAAACACCGGCTCGGGCAATTCAAGCACCAGATGTCCCGGCTCTCCGGCAATTTTACTCAGGCAACCCACCTGGTCACGATCCGCCTCATCCCCGTAAAACCTAAATTCCGTTTCATAGCCATAATGCCCCGCCCCGCGATAGGTGAGCCCGGTGCCCGCCGGATAGAGCAGACCGAAGAAGCGCTGCGAACCCGTGGACTTGTAAATTGTCAGCGCAGCATCCTCGGGATTTATCTCGCAACCGAACCAGCCATAGACCACGGCGGGCCCCAACCCCCCCAGCTTAATGGTGCGGCACTGGTATTTTCCGATAACATCTGCCGGGCTCCCGATGGGTTCAAAACCCTTTTCAAACAGCGAGGCAATCAGTTCCCGGTCGGCAAAACTTTCAGAGCGCATTGCCTGGGCCAGACCGATGGAACGCGAGGTTTCAAGCCGCTCCAGCCGGGCGATATCGCGGGCAGTGAATTTTATCCCCTCGGGCAGGCCACATGTTTCATTGCTTCCAGCGGCAACCGGACCCGTAAGCCCTGCAACAAGTGCAAAAGTCACCGCAAGCTTTTTCATTTTCTTGGCCATTCCCTGATGTCAACAAAATGCCCCGCAATCGCTGCTGCCGCCGCCATCGCCGGGGAAACCAGATGCGTGCGCCCCTTAAAACCCTGACGGCCCTCGAAATTGCGGTTCGAGGTAGAAGCACAACGCTCTTCGGGTTTCAGCTTGTCTGCGTTCATGGCCAGACACATGGAACAGCCCGGTTCGCGCCACTCAAACCCCGCATCGGTGAAGGTTTTGTCCAGACCTTCGGCCTCGGCCTGAGCCTTGACCAGACCGGACCCCGGCACCACCATTGCCGATACGCGGTCAGCAACCTTGTTGCCGCCAATAACCGCCGCCGCCGCCCGCAAATCCTCGATGCGCCCGTTTGTACACGAACCAATGAACACCCGGTCCAGTGCAATGTCGCAAATTTTGGTGCCCGGGGTCAGCCCCATATAGGCCAGCGCCCTTTGTTTGGAGGCGCGCTTGTTTTCGTCCACGATGTCCTTGGGGTCGGGCACTCTACCGGTGACCGAAACCACATCCTCGGGCGAGGAGCCCCAAGTGACAATCGGAGGCAAGGAAGCCGCATCGAGCACCAGTTCCTTGTCGAACGCTGCGCCCTCATCGCTTGTCAGCGTTTCCCAATAGGCTTGTGCCATATCAAATGCCTTGCCCTCAGGTGCCCGGGGTCGGCCCTTTATATAATCAAATGTCTTTTGGTCGGGAGCAATCAGACCGGCGCGAGCCCCGCCCTCAATGGTCATGTTGCAGACCGTCATCCGCCCCTCCATGGAAAGAGCCTTTATGGCTTCCCCGGCGAACTCGATGACATGGCCGGTGCCCCCCGCAGTGCCCATTTCCCCGATAATGGCCAGAATGATGTCTTTTGCCGTCACCCCGTCAGGCAATTTTCCGTTGACGCAAACCCGCATATTCCTGGCCTTGGCCTGTATCAGCGTCTGGGTGGCCAGCACATGCTCAACCTCGGAGGTACCGATACCGTGAGCCAGCGCCCCGAAAGCCCCGTGGGTAGAGGTGTGGCTGTCACCACATACGATGGTCATTCCCGGCAGGGTAAAGCCCTGCTCGGGACCAACAATATGAACCACCCCCTGTCGCGGGTCCATCTCGTTGAAATACTCGATTCCGAAATCGGCAGCATTCTTGGCCATGGTCGCGACCTGAAGCGCACTTTCAGGGTCTTCAATGCCCTGCGAGCGGTCGGTGGTGGGCACATTATGGTCAACAACCGCCAGCGTTCTGCCCGGTGCCCTGACCGTGCGCCCCGCCATGCGCAAGCCCTCAAAAGCCTGTGGACTGGTTACTTCGTGCACCAGATGCCGGTCGATATATAGCAGAGATGTGCCATCGCCATTGTCGGCAACCAGATGGTCATCCCAGATTTTGTCGTAAAGTGTTCTTGCACTCATCTATTTTCGCCAGCTTCCTGCTCGGGTTCACATATGGCGGAGTTTTAGGCTCCAGCCCCTGAACGGTCAAGCAGGTCCCGGACCCCGAAAAGCGAAGTGTCGATGCCGACATTCTTGCGGGTCCACCAGGCAATGGCGGTCTGGGCAACAATGCGCGAGCCCGTATTGACAATGGCGGCACCCAGAAGGCCGAACAGGGGAATGGCAACCAGTTGCAGGACAAAACCAAGCCCCATGACGGTGCCGAATATGCGCACATAGTCGCGCTCGTGGCCCGTCATCATCATCACGATACGGGTGGGGCCGGTGGCAGCATCGGCCAGAAGGCCAACACTCAAAATGATGAGAATGATACGCCCTTGCGCATAAGTGGCGCCAAACAGGGAGAGGATGAGGTCACCGTAGAACACAAAGACGATGAATATGCCCACTGAGAAAATAAAACCGGCCCATGCGCAAAAACTGGTCACCGCCTGGGCGCGGCGCATCTCTTTTGCGTGATAATGGCGCGAAACCATCGGGGCAATTACCAGCGTGATGGCAAACATGAACAGCGTCATCAGCCCGGCGGTGCGAAAGGCGTTGAAATAGATCCCGGCGCTTTCAGCCGCAACCATAAGCCCTACAAGAACCACATCCACATTGAGGGCGGCGGAATCAACCAAGGTGCCAGCGAGAAACCAGCGCGAAGCTTTGCCCCGCTCGGCCCAATAGCTTTTAAGACCACCAAAACCGATACCGTTTACATACCCACGCCTTTTGCCGACGACAAACTGTAGGACCAACGCAAAGGAGAGCAACACCGCACTAAGCGCCAGAGCCGCAAATCCGCTCAGGTCGGCGCCCTGCAAATAGAGCAGCCACACAATGCCCGGCACCAGAATGCGCCAAAGGATATCGCGGGGTAAAAGCGCCGACCACACCGAGCCCTGCGCCCGGAGAACCGATGAGCCATACTCCGCTGCAGCCATGGGCAAAATGAGCAGGGCAGCACCAAACAGATGCAGGAAAGCGCCCGGTTCGGAACCTATCAGCCCCAGCAAAAGCGCGATCAGGGCGAGCATGGCGCTAAGCCCCGCACCGGCCAGCAGCACCAGTGCCCAGCCCGATTTTAACGCGTTAAGAGCCTTGCCGGGCGCTTTGGCCACCGTCTCTTCCGGCCAGAACCGCAAAACCGCTGTCTGTTGGCCCATGGCCGCCCCGATCGCCAGCATGGTGGCCAGAGCAAAGCCAAAGGCGAACTGGCCGTAAGGCACTTCGCCCATGGAGCGCGACAGGGCCACGAACATCAGATAGGTCAGCCCCGCGGCGGCCACCTTGATGAGCAGGGAGGCCAGAGATTTCACGAGGCCCGCCCGGACGACGGATTTTATCTCGGACACTTTTTTTGGCGCTCTCTTTTCTCGCGTTGCCGGACCGGAATATTGCCATTTGAACTGGTCCGCCCCGAGTATGGCGCAAACTCGCTACCGAGGCGTTACCACGGCAAACTCAGGCAATAGCCGGCCGATACCATTTCCGGGTTTACACCTGTCAAATGGCTGGTGGACATTTGACAAGCCGGTGCGCAATCTGGATCAGTACCTCACAGGTGATTCTAGTCGAACAAGGGGCCAAAATGTCGACGCCGGAGACCGCCAGCAAGCTCAAGCAGCAAGCCTTGGATTATGCGCAATCCCTGAGTGAAGATGACCCATCCTACTCACGATTTCTGACCCATGTCATCCGTGCGACGGACGAGCAGGACGTCGTCGCCTACAGCGCCCAGGACTTCTATGCCATCATGGAGCATTCATTCTCCCATTTTGGCAAGCGCAACACCGGCGAACATCTCATCCATATCTGGAAGCCTGAGGAAGACGACCCGCGCGGCGTTCAGATCATCGATATTTTTCTCTCCGACATGCCGTTCGTTGTTGATTCAACGCTGGCGGCAGTGCGCGCTATGGGCGGCACCATCCGCATGTTCATCCATCCGGTTCTACCGATAAATTCCGACAAGACCCCCTGGACTGTTCTTGAAAAATCCGGAGCCGGTATCCGCGCCGAGAGCTTTCTGCAAATCCATATCGACCCCATCAACGACGAGGTGGCACTTGCCCGCCTCTACGAAGAAATTGACAATGTGCTCACCGATGTGCGCCGTACGGTGCGCGGCTGGCGCCCCATGCTCGAGCGTCTCAAAAATCTGGTGCAGTCCTACCGGCAAAGCCCCCCTGATGTGCCCTCCCCGGTTCTGGCCGAGGTGCTGCATTTTCTTGCCTGGCTGGCCGACCACAATTTTACCTTCCTGGGCATGCGCGAATACAAGCTCACCGGCGAAGGCGAAGACATCAGCCTGACCCCGCTCAAGGGTGGTGGTCTGGGGGTGCTCGAAGACCCAAAATTCCTGTTCCTGCGCAGTGGCGCTGAATATGTGGAAATGACCCCCCAGCATGCCGAGTTCCTGAAAAAATCAGAACCCATAATGGTCACCAAGGCCAATGCCAGTTCGCGCGTTCACCGCCGCACTCACATGGATTACGTGGGCATCAAACTTTATGACAAACAGGGCGCCCTGAGCGGTGAACTGCGCATCATCGGCCTGTTCACCTCGATGTCGCTGGCAACACCTCACACCGAGGTGCCCCTGATCCGGCGCAAGATTTCCGAAGTCATGCGCCGCTCAAAACTGGAGCCGGGCAGCCATGCGGGCAAGGCGCTGATGGCGGCGCTGGAAAACTACCCGCGCGAGGAATTGTTCCAGATCGGGGAGAACCAGCTTTTTGAGTTTGCCACCCTGATTGCGGCCCTGCCCGACCGGCCCCGGGTGCGGGTTCTGCCCCGCATCGACCGTTTCGACAATTTCGTCTCTGTGCTGCTCTACCTGCCCCGCGACCGCTATGATTCAGGAGTGCGGGCCCGGGTCGGGGAATATCTTGCCGACATCTATGAGGGTCGTGTTTCGGCCTATTACCCCCATTTCCCCGAGGGCGAGATGGTACGCATTCACTACATTCTGGGGCGCAATGGCGGCAAAACCCCGCGCCCCTTGCGCTCCGAACTTGAAGCAAAGGTCACCGACCTTATGCGTACCTTTGGCGACCGCATGAAAAGCGCCGCAAAGGATCCCTCCCTGGTCGATGATTACTGGGATGCTTTTTCTCCCGGCTATCAGTCCAACAACACCCATCTGGATGCGCTTGACGATATCAAGATACTCAACTCCCTGTCCGGCCCCGGTAATATAGCCGCTAACCTGAAAAAAACGGACGCCGGTTCCGATGCCCTGGTGCTCAAGGTCTATCATCCCCAGGACCCCATCCCTTTGTCCGCCCGCGTGCCCCTGCTTGAAAATTTCGGCTTTCAGGTTATCGACGAACATTCCTATCTGGTGCGCCCGCGTAATCGTCCTCAGGCCTATGTCCACGAAATGCAGGTCGAACTGGCAAACGCCAAGGAACGGGACATCGCGGATCTTGGCGCCCGACTCGAACGCAGTGTCAAGGCCATCTGGGCGGGAACTGCTGAAAGTGACGGGCTGAACCGTCTGACAATCTCCGCCGGGCTGGAATGGGACGATATTGCCCTTTTGCGCTGCCTGTCGCGCTATATGCGCCAGATCGGCATTTCCTTTTCCCAGCGTTACGTTTTTACCGCTCTGGATTGCCATGGCGACATCGTGCGCGACCTGATCAAGCTGTTCTACATATTGCATGACCCCGCTTTTGAGGGCGAGCGCCAGGCCGGGGCCAAGCAGTGTCAGGCCCGCATTGTTGCAGCGCTCGAGCTGATTACCTCCAGCGATGAGGACCGGATCTTACGCCACTTCCTCAACCTGATAGAAAGCTCGTTGCGCACAAATTATTTCCAGCGCGATGATGAAGGCAACCACCGCCCCGCACTGGCCATCAAGTTTGATTCCGCAAAAATCGACAATCTGCCAGCGCCCCGCCCCTATCGCGAGATTACCGTCTACAGTCCACGTGTTGAAGGCATTCACCTGCGCGGGGGAGCGATTGCCCGCGGGGGCTTGCGCTGGTCCGACCGGCCTGAGGATTTCCGCACCGAAATACTGGGGCTGGTCAAGGCCCAGATGACCAAGAACGCGGTAATTGTGCCGGTGGGGGCCAAGGGCGGTTTCGTGCCCAAACAGATGCCCCCGAACCCCGACCGCGAAACCTTCATCGCCGAAGGCACAGCCTGTTACAAGATTTTCATCGGCACCCTGCTCGATATTACCGATAATCTGGATGGGGATAGTGTCATCCCGCCGCAAAATGTGGTGCGGCGCGACGGCGACGACCCCTATCTGGTGGTGGCCGCGGACAAGGGCACGGCAACTTTTTCCGATATCGCCAACGCCATTTCCGAGGAACGCAATTTCTGGCTTGGCGATGCTTTCGCCTCGGGCGGCTCGGTGGGTTATGACCACAAGAAAATGGGTATCACCGCCCGCGGTGCCTGGGAGGCGGTAAAACGCCACTTCCGCGAAATGGACAGGGATATCCAGACCTCCCCCTTCACCACGGTTGGTATCGGGGACATGTCCGGCGACGTATTCGGCAACGGCATGCTGCTCTCCAGGCAAACCCGGCTGATTGCTGCCTTTGACCACCGGGACATTTTCATCGACCCCGACCCGGACGCCAAAACCAGCTTTGCCGAGCGCCAGCGCCTGTTTGATATGGGCCGCTCAAGCTGGCAGGATTACGACACAAGCCTGCTCTCTGAGGGTGGCGGCATCTTCCCGCGTTCCTCCAAGACCATCACCCTTTCCAAACAGGCCCGCGAGGCAATCGGTCTGAACAAGGAAGTCGCCACCCCCCAGGAGGTGATGCGGGCCATCCTCAAGGCCAAAGTTGATCTCTTGTGGTTTGGTGGCATCGGCACCTATGTACGCGCCAGTTCAGAATCAAACGCCGACGCAGACGACAAGGCCAACGACGCAATCCGCATCACCGGCGAACAGGTCGGTGCAAAAGTCATCGGCGAGGGGGCCAATCTGGGCATCACCCAACTGGCCCGCATCGAATTTGCCCAGCACGGGGGATGTGTGGATACCGACGCCATCCACAATTCCGCCGGGGTCAATTCCTCCGATCTGGAGGTCAATATCAAAATCGCCCTTGGCACGCTGGTGCGTGACGGAGTGTGGACCATTGAAGAGCGCAATGACTTTCTCGCCGACATGACCGATGAGGTGGCCGAGCTTTGCCTGAAGAACAACTATCTGCAAACCCTCACCCTGTCGCTGGTCGCACGCCGGGGCATGGACGAATTCAGCGATCTTGCAGGTCTTATGCACTCCCTTGAAGCCGCCGGAGAGCTCGACCGCCTGGTCGAATTCCTGCCCGACGACACGGAAATTGCCGAGCGCGCCATCGCCCAAAAACCCCTGACCCGGCCCGAAGTTTCCATCCTTCTGGCCTATGCCAAGAATACGCTTTATGCGGATCTGCTCAATTCGCAGGTGCCCGACGATCCCTATCTGGGCAAGGAGCTTTACCGTTATTTCCCCGCGCATCTGGCAGGAAAACAGCCCCAGACCATAGAAAACCACCGCCTCAGGCGCGAGGTAATCGCCACCGTTCTGGCCAACGCCATGATAAACCGCGGCGGCCCCGCCTACATCCACAAAATGACCACCGCCACCAGCGCCGATAGTGCCCAGGTGGCTTTTGCCTACGCGGCGGCGCGGGACAGTTTTGGCCTGACCGAACTGAATTCGGCGATTGACGAACTGGACAACAAGGTCAAGGGCGAAGTGCAGCTTGCCCTTTATGGCGAAGTGCAGACCCTGATGGTTGCCCAGACCCTGTGGTTTTTGCGCAATGTTTCGTTCGAGCCCGGCCTTTCAACCATCGTTGAGCGTTATGCCAAGGGAATCGAGGAAATCCGCTCCAGCCTCTCCGACCTGCTGCCTCCCTTTATTGCCAAAAGCGTCGCCAAACAGGCAAAGGGCTTTGAGGAGGGGGGCACTCCCCCCGCTCTGGCCCGCCGGGTTGCCGAACTTTCAGCCCTCACATTGGCCACTGACATTGTGCTCTTGGCCGAACAGGTCGGCGCACCGGTACGCATAGCAGCCGAAGGGTATTTCGCCGTGCTCGAACGCTTCCGGCTCGGGCGCATAACCGAACAGAGCCACACCATAAAAGTTGCCG
>DROE01000229.1 GCA_011322005.1 Devosia sp. | reverse complement strand
GAGGAACTTGTCTGGGTTACCTCCAGAAACCATCACGCCCACGAAAAAGACATCGTTCCACTCGCGTTGAGCCAGGTGAGTTGCAGTTGGCGAAAAATGTCGATTGCTGCCATGGAGGCATCAGGTCGTGACCACCGTATTGCCTATGTCAGTTCCAATTCCAACGCAGTTGCTTCCATGGTGTTATCAGGCATGGCTGTTGCTGCCATTCCCCGTTTCATTATGCACAAGGGCATGCGCGTTCTCACGCAGGCAGAAGGTTTTAAACCGCTCGGCGAATTCGACATCGGCCTTCTGCGCGCCGAAGGCACCCCCAGCAGCGCCATCGATGCCCTTGCCTGTCACATAACCGAAAGCTTCAGCAATCTGCAATCAACGATGTTGGCGGCCGAGTAAGCTTTACTCCTGAAACGGATTGTCAAACCGGATAAACCCGCCTTGCGCCTCAACTTCGCTATTGATTGTATCAAGACTTTCCTGCATTCGCGTCCGCAAATCTTCCAGTTTGACTTTTTTGCCCTCTTTACCATGCAGGGCAAAAGGTTCCGGCACCCTGATATGGGCTGTCCGCCGTCCTGCTGCCTGGGGCACAAAGGCATTCAATGTGTCTTTTAAAGTCCCCTTGCAATAATCCCTTCTGATCCGCTTGATATGTTCGGCCAGCTCTTCCTGTGTAACCGTTTCATTGACAAAAGCATACTCATCCAGACTTTCATGCCGGGCAATCGTATTGACCAGATCACGCACCAGTCTGCGGTTTTCCGCCTTCTTGTGTTCGCGCATCCAGCGCCGCGCCCCGCGCAGCAGCAATTCGCCTTCTTGCGGCACATAGCTGTCGTGAATTTGATCACAAAGCTTTTGCCGCAATGCCTTGATAAGGGCCAGTTGCCGGTGCCGATAGTTTGCACTTATGTCAACCACCACGCCCCATTTCTCTTCGTCTCGCTCCAGCAGCACCTGATAGATATGAAAAACCCTTTCCGCAATTTTGTCACCATCATCACCACGCCTGATTTTCAGTTTGCCTTCCACATAGCCGCATTCCTTGTGCAGACGGGAAGTGACATCACCTTCAAAAACCAGTTTCCACACCACCGGGGCCACATAGGCTTCGCCAGCGGGATGTTCTGCCAGTGCTTCACGCGCCATCTCGAGCGCACCGGGAAACAGCGGTGCGATATAGTTTGAATGCCAGCCAACTCCGCCTTCTGGATGAAGGAGCACACCATGACCTTTTCCGGCCCACTCCACCGAATAAGCCCGGCTCGGTCCGGGATTGCCGGGAATTTGTGCAATCAGATTATTGGCCAGCCAGAATTTCTGCATCATCGCTCCCAGCCCGTTAACCACCCCATGGGTTGCCCAGTTCGCCGCCATCGTACAAGTCAGTGACGTCACATACTTGTCCAGCATCCAGTCGGTAAAAAATTCCGGGTGGTTCGGGGCCAGAAAGACAATCTTGTCACCGGCACAAATTTTCGACAACCGGTCCTGATCTGCCTTCGGGAAGTCAATATGGCGAACATTGCAGATGCCACGAACACCGGGAATTCGGTTTAAACCCGGAATATCCCGTAACAGCGGTAACCCCTTCAGGCACAGGACAGTGTTCACCGGGGCCAGCGCCCGGATAAGCATGGCATTCGGTTTTGGCCGGACAAATTTATTCAGCATTTAACCCCCGACAGATATTAACTCTGGAGCAGCACTATATTATAAAGGTGTTAAAAAAACCCGTAGGCAGGCTGCCCGTCAAAAACCCCATTTATCTGCAACAGTAACAGGTGTAAGGTAGCGTCAACCAGATTCGCGCAATAACCCGGATTGAACCGGACCAGAAACAAGGAAGACCCCATGGCCGAAGACCTGATGAGATATGACCTGCTGGCTCAGGATGCGCTGCGCTCGGTTGTCAGGCTGGCCCTGTTGCGGGTGCGCGAAAGCGGCCTGCCCGGCGATCATCACTTTTTCATTGCCGTCTCCATCAATCATCCCGGCGTTACCGTATCTGACCGCTTGCGCAAAAAATACAAAGACGAAATGACCATCGTATTGCAGCATCAGTTCTGGAATCTTGAAGTCTATGAAAAGTTTTTTGAAGTGGAGTTGTCCTTCGACAACGCCCCGGAAAAACTGATAATTCCTTATGCCGCTGTTAAAGGTTTCTTTGACCCATCTGTCCAGTTCGGCCTGCAGTTTGAAGTTGCGGGTGAGGAAAGCACTCTGGAAAAAGAGATTGAGGAAGAAGATGGCGAAACAGAAGAGGACCAGCCGGTCAGCGAAGAAGAAGCCGAAGCTGCCGAAATGGCCCCCTCTGAAGCCTCCAACGATGATTCAACCGTCGTTTCGCTCGACAGCTTTCGCAAGAAAAAATAGCCCGGTAGCCATGCTTTCCCTGCGCTTGCCAATTCTCACACTAACCGTTGCCCTGTTATCTGGCTTCACGGCCTCCAGCGGCAATAACTCATCTTCAAGACTCGAGACCACCCCGGCCAAAAAACTTTTCGGTTTCATAAAAACGCCCGCCAACATGCAACCACGGGCCATTGGCTATTACACCAAAGGCTGTCTGGCTGGTGGCGTACAAATGCCGGTTACCGGCAGTGCCTGGCAGGTTATGCGGCTGGAGCGTAACCGGAACTGGGGCCACCCACAACTGATTGAACTGCTCAAACGCCTTGCCATTGAGGCCAAAGCCCAGGACGGCTGGAACGGCCTGCTGGTTGGGGACATGTCACAACCACGCGGCGGGCCGATGCTGACCGGCCATGCCAGTCACCAGATGGGCCTTGATGCCGATATCTGGCTGACGCCGATGCCAAACCGCATCCTCAGCCGCAAGGAACGCGCCACCATCAGCGCCAAACTGATGGTCCTTGACCGCAAGCGCATTAATCCCAAACGCTGGACCAATGCCCATGCCAGACTGATCCGCCGTGCCGCCTCCTATGATCTGGTGCAGCGGATATTCGTCCATCCGCCAATCAAAAAAGCCCTGTGCGACTGGTCGCGCGGACAGGCGGATCGTTCATGGCTGCGCAAGGTCCGCGCCTATTACGGTCATAATTATCATTTCCACATCCGTCTGCGCTGTCTGCCCGGGGTTCCCGGTTGCAGGTCCCAGGCCGAACCTCGCCCCAAAGACGGCACCGGCTGCGGCACCGAACTGGCCTACTGGTATTCCGACAAACCCTGGCGCCGCGCCAAACCCCCGCCCCGTTTTATCGACGGCATCCCCATACCGCGCAAGAAACCCCGGCGGAGGAGGCAGAAAACGCTGAAGGATTTACCGAGGATGTGCCGTGCGGTGTTGACGGCGAAGTAGCGCGGTATTTATCCCTCTCACGGCTATTCGAACGCTATGCGTTCGGCCTGCGAGGCGCGGCGCATTAGCGCCGGGGCGCTTGCGCCCAGTCAAAACGAACCAAGTGTTCGCTCCTCCGGTTATTTCGCTCTCGCAGATTTTTGCCATGCAAAAATGCTCCGCGGGGGCGGCGCATCAGCGCCGGGGCGCTTGCGCCCAGTCAGAACGAACCAAAGGTTCGCTCCTCCAATGCGGATTCTCAGTAAGGACTGGTCAGGACCAATACGAACAATTGTTGCCGGGCCGCAGCGGACGAGCGTTAGCGAGGACTAAGCGCGACCGCGCTTCGGCGCGCAATCGCGCCGCGCCTCGCAGGCCCGAGCGCAGCGAGGAATAGCCGTGAGAGAAACAAAATCTCATGTGAGAAAAAACCCTCTCCACATAACAAAATCCTCCCCCCATAAACCTCTTGTTAACGCAAATCACCGACCGTCCCTCACATGAGTAATGTGATTGACCTGAGTAAGGTACGCCTTGAGCGTGAACGTAGCCGTCGCCTGCAATCTGAAGGAACCGGCTGCATCGTATTGGTAACAACCAGCGGCAAGATTGCCGCCTTCCTTGGCCACCCGGATACCGAAACCGGTGACGCCATTTTTGTCGACCAGCATGAAGCCTATTATGGCCCGATGTCACGGGCCAAGGCACTGGTTGAAAAATTGCGCCAGACCCCGTCGGCCCTGCTGATGGCCATGGGCGGTTTTCATCTTGAAGCGGTTTCAGCCTAAACCCTGTCGCATATGTGGTTCGCCTGTCCTGAAAAGATCAACTATCGTTGCCCTGACAGCACGATAGCAAGGCATTGCCATGACAGACATCGCCCCCTTTTCATTGCCCGGTCAGTTCTGGCGCGGCAATATCCACACCCACTCCACCCTGTCAGACGGCGCCCTGCCGCCTGAACAGGTGATTGAGGCTTACCAGCGCGCCGGATATGATTTTCTGCAATTGTCAGAACATTTCATCTCCCATTACAACTGGCCAATTGCCGACACCCGCAAGTTCCGCTCCAACAGTTTCACCACCCTGCTCGGGGCTGAACTGCATGCCCTTGAAACCACTACTGGTGAGCTCTGGCACATCGTTGCCGCCGGTCTGCCGCTTGACTTTGAGCCCTGCGGTGACAACGAGACCGGCCCCGACATTGCCCGCCGCGCTGCCCGAACCGGGGCCTTTGTTTCCATCGCCCACCCGGCCTGGTCACAATTGACCATCGAGGATGGCCGGGCGCTGGAGATTGCCCATTCCCTTGAAATCTACAACACCGGCTGCGATGTTGAAGTCGACCGTGGCGATGGCAGCTACCTGCTCGACCAGTTGCTTAACGAAGGCCGCCATATCACCGCCAACGCCACCGATGATGCCCATTTCAGAAATGGCGACCACGATGCCTTTGGCGGCTGGGTCCATGTCAAAGCCCCAAGCCTCGACCCGGAAGAAATCCTTGCCGCCCTGAAAGCCGGACATTTTTATTCCAGTCAGGGCCCGCAAATCCACCAACTGACAATCAGCCGCGACCAGTTGCACATCACCTGCTCACCGGTTGAGTCCATCGCCGTGGTCGGTGGCACCTCACGCACCCTGACCCGCATTGGCCACGCCATAAATTCAGCCAGTCTCCCCCTGCCGGACCTTGCCAAAAGCTGGACTCCGATAACCCCCTCACCATGGGTCCGCGTTGTCATTATCGACCAGTCCGGCAAACGCGCCTGGTCAAACCCGATCTGGCTGAATGAACTGTAAAACAAAAACGATCCGTCTCCCCTGTCATTGCCGAATTCATTCCGGCCCGGAAACACGATACGCAACCAGTTCACAATAAAAAATCACCCTCAACACCGTCATTCCAGCTCCGCTGG
>DROE01000228.1 GCA_011322005.1 Devosia sp. | reverse complement strand
TCTGGCGCGACATCCAGGCCGGGCACATCCGGGCAGTCTCCATCGGCTACCAGGTTCACCGTTTTGAGGTCTCCAAACCCGAAGCGGGCCGCGAGCTTTGGCGCGCCGGTGAACTGGAACCGCGCGGGTGATCTGTTCTGCGACATCGAGGGCGATCCGCATGTGCCGGGCGGGCTGGAATACCGGAAGCTTTAATTTGAACTTTCCGTGCGAGGTAACAACCGTCACCTCACCGGCGTTCGGGTAAGTAACATTAACTCCGGCACCTCCGATTTCGGCCTCCTTGTTGCCGGTGTTCCTGTTGCTCGTGTCGTGTGCGCCTTTGCTCTTCTTTCTGATATCCTTATTTTGCCCCTCGCGATAACGCCTGTTTGGGACAAACCCAGCGACGCCAAGAAGTCACCACCGGGCAAAAACCCCCTCAAAGGCATCCCGTCAGCGCGGTCGCAAGCCTGCGCATCAGTTGCGGGTAAAGACCGGTACCCGGTTCAAGGTCAGCGCCGAGCGGATCCATAACCCCTGTTTGTACTTTGGTTTCATCCGCAAAGGCAGCAATAATCCCGGGATTGAATTGCGGTTCGGCAAAGACGCAGGCCACACCCTGATCTGCGATGTAGGTCTGGATTTCGGCAATGCGTGCCGGGCTGGGATCGCGGGCGTCTGAAAGCGAAATTGCGCCGGATGCGGGAAAATCAAAAGCCGCCTCGAAATACTGGAAGGAGTCGTGGAAAACGATGAATTTTCCGCCGCGCAGCGGCTCCAGCACGGTGTTAATCTCCCCCTTGAGCGCCTCAATTTCCATGCGCCCGGCAGAGGCGTTTGCCAGATAGGCATTTGCATTGTCCGGATCGGCGCTTGCAAGCGCAACAGCAATCGCATTCAGCCAGATTTCGGCGTTATCGGGGGAAAGCCATGCATGGGGGTCATGCGTGTCACTGTCGGGGTCGTCCCCTTGTTGATGCGCCTTAAACAGGGCGTTCTCCCGTAGCGGCAATTTTGTCGTCCCGTCGGTTTCCAGCAGTTCGATCACTGTGGCCCCGCCGGCCAGAGTTTCAATTGCTCCATCCAGCCATGGTGTCAATTCAGCGGTGACCAGAAAGACCAGTTTCGCCTCCTGCAAGATACGCGCCTCGGACGGGCGCAGGCTGTACTCGTGCGGGCTTGCCCCCGGAGCGACGATGAGGGAGGGGGCCCCTTTACCTTCCATAACGCGCGCCACGAGTGAATGCACCGGCATGATGTCAGTGGCGACATTGGGAGCACCGGCAAGGGCGGCTCCGGTAAATACCATGGCCGCAAGAGAAATCGAGGCAAGACATCTGGACGCGTACATTTCTATGTGATGATATAACATTGCAAGTTCAGTAAGGGAAGTCCAGCAGCATGACAAGAGCCATCCAGACAAAGAATGAAAAGTTACCGGATCCGGTGGGGTTCGCAACGCATGATCACAATGACTGCATCGACACAGCTATTGCCGCTGCCGAAACGCATTGCGCAAACAACGGGGTGCGCCTGACACCGGTCCGGCGTAAGGCGCTTGAAATCCTGTTGCAGGAACATCGCGCACTCGGCGCGTACGAAATACTTGACCGCTTGCGGGATGCAGGTTTTGGTTCGCAGCCGGCTGTCGCCTACCGAGCGCTGGAATTTCTTGTGACCAATGGATCTGCGCACAAGATCGAACGACTGAACGCCTTTATTGCCTGCGCACATTCCAAGGTCAGCCATGTACCAGCTTTCATGATCTGTACAGAATGCGATTCAGTTGCCGAAGTGCAATCCAACCTTACAAACAAGGCTTTTGGCAATGCCGCTCATGTCGCTGGTTTCCGGATTGAACAGACCACAATGGAGGCAGTCGGCTTGTGCCCCGTCTGCATAGACAAGAGCAAGACATGAGCCTTGTTGCCGTTGAAAAGATAAACGTCGGTTATGGTGCCAAAGCGGTATTGCGCGATGTGTCACTTGCCATCGAGCCGGGGGAAATCGTCACGATCATTGGCCCGAACGGTTCCGGCAAGACTACACTCCTGCGCGCTTTGATCGGTGCCATACAGCCCGCGTCCGGCCGGATCATCCAGAAAAGGGGGCTTCGTATTGGTTACGTTCCGCAAAAACTGCATTTTGACCAAGCCCTTCCCATGACAGTTGAACGGTTCTTGCGCCTGCCCGGTGGAGCCCCGCAAAAAGCCTGCGCACCGGCGCTGGAGCGTGCAGGTGTGCCGGGTCTTTCCCAAAGTCAAATGTCCGCTCTCTCTGGTGGCCAGATGCAGCGGGTTATGTTGGCGCGGGCCTTGATCAATGACCCCGAACTTTTGCTTTTGGACGAAGCAACCCGAGGCCTGGACCAGCCCGGTTCCGCTGCCTTCTACAATCAGATTGAAGAACTGCGCCGGGACACGGGTTGTGCCATGCTGATGATCAGCCACGAGTTGCATGTGGTGATGAGCGCCTCTGACCGGGTGATATGCCTGAACGGGCATGTATGCTGCCAAGGCACTCCCGATATCGTTTCGGCGGCGCCGGAATACCGCGCACTGTTCGGGTTTGGCACAGGTGGTGTACTTGCGCTTTACCGGCACAACCATGATCGCTCTCATTCCAAAACCGAAGAGGCACGTAATGCTGGATGATTTTATGACCCGCGCACTACTGGCCGGGCTAGGCGTTGCATTTGCTGCCGGCCCGCTGGGCAGCTTTGTCGTCTGGCGTCGTATGGCCTATTTCGGCGATGCAACAGCCCACGCCGCGATTTTGGGCGTGGCCTTGTCTTTGGCGCTGAACATTTCCATTTTTGCCGGTGCGGTTGCGGTGGCGCTGCTCATGGCAGTGATTGTGACGCTGCTGACGGGGCGCGGCTACACAATGGATACATTGCTGGGGGTTCTGGCGCATTCCGCCCTTGCCTTTGGGCTGGTGGCGGTTTCTTTTCTTTCCGGTGTCCGAATTGACCTCATGGCATATCTCTTTGGCGATATTCTGGCTGTTTCCAGCGGCGACGTTGCGGTGATCTGGGGCGGTGCCGCGCTGGTTGTCGGGTTGATCGGCTGGCGCTGGTCGGCATTGCTGACGGCAACGCTTAGCGAAGAACTTGCCTGTGCCGGCGGCATCAATCCTCGCCGCGAGCAGCTTGTCCTGACAGTGGCGCTGGCGATTACGGTCGCTGTTGCCATCAAGGTGGTTGGCGTGTTGCTGATAGCGGCGATGCTGATAATTCCCGCAGCCGCGGCGCGCCCCTTGTCACGCACGCCCGAACAGATGGCGTTGATTGCAGCGGTCATCGGTGGCAGTTCTGCAATCATTGGACTGCAGACTGCATACACTCTTGATACGCCTGCCGGGCCTTCCATCGTGTGTATAGCGGCGCTGATATTTCTTGCAACAAGCGTTCTGAGAGGCATTCGGCCCTGACCGCACCTGCTGGAGCGGACATCCTCGTCCTGTAAGCACACAAGGCCGGCAAGTCACCAAATTGCGCGCGTCCTGCGCAGGCCCACCGGAGGCGGATTGGTCACGAACGAAAACAAACGGAGCGATTCAATCAAGAAGTGAAACGCTCCATGTAATGTGGTGCTTTCAGGCCAGACAGGCGGTTCGGCGCTGTTCAAGATGATATTGTCCGAAACCGCTCCGGCATCATTGCAAACGCAAGAGCATTGTCAACTGGGATTAATCGTACCGATGATATTGTGCAGTTCTGAAAACTCCCCAAAACTCCTGGCATAGGTGAGTCCGGTCTGGGGCGCCGTAAGGTAACCTTCGGTAAAAAGAACGAAGGGCACACGCGCCGCCTGTGCCGTGGCGGCGTCCACCTCGCTGTCGCCAATAAAGATGGCGTCACTGGCGCCCAGCTCTTCCATGCTGGCAAACAGCATTGCCGGATCGGGCTTGTTTGTCGAAAGACTGTCGCCCCCGATCACGGACGAAAAAAAATCGCTGATATCCAGAGTCTCCAGCATTTGAACCGATATGGCATGGATCTTGTTGGTGCAAACACCAAGGGCAAACTCCGCGGATTTGAGTTGCTCCAGCGCCTGCCTGACGCCCGGGTAGAGCGTTGTATGCAACGCCGGGTTGCCGGCATAGATGCGCGTAAATTCGGTGGTCAACTGTTTATGTGTTGTGCTGGAAAACCCAATATTTGCCTGACGCATGATCCGTTCAACAAATTTGCCAATACCATTGCCGATAAATGAGCGGGCGGTAGACAGATCGATAGGCTTGTGTCCGTGCGCTGCAAGCATCTGGCAGGCCGCGGCATGGATGCCCGGAGCTGAATCGACCAGGGTGCCGTCAAGGTCAAATATTATTGCGCGCATCGCATGGCCCTTAATTTATTCTGTCAGCCGGCATCCAGAGTTGACTGCAGTTCAAAAGCGGCATCAAACAGACGAAGCTGGAAAGCACAGTGCCTGTCCCTGAAAAGCTTCCCCAGCCATATATGCGCCTGGTGAGACAACGCAAGGGATTACCGCAACTCCGCCTGCCGGAGCAGAACGGGGTATGACCTTTCGGGGTGGTCCGCTTCGCCCCCCTTACTGCAAGAATACCGTCACATAATCCGAGCGCCCCTCGGCGTCGATGACGGAGAGGGTTACATATCCCGGCCCGTCGGGTTGCCAGCTGTTCTGGCGGGCAAAGGCTGTGCGCCCGAACGGAGCGCCGTTGGCCAGAAATGTAAACGGCGGCACGCCGTTGCGGATTTTGACAAATAATGGCCCTTCGGACCCTCCTGCCAGTCCCAGGTCAACCTCGACCCCATCCCGGGGAAAAGCGATCTCCGGCGCCGGTTCGCGCGCCGCCACCTCGTCATCGGGGTGGCGGAAGCGGCGCAACGGTTCGGGAAGTTCCGGGTTTGAGGCGAACAGAACGCCGGCGGGCGCATTGCGCAAGGGCGTGGTTGCAACCCCCAGCCGGTCAAAACTCTCAAACAGAACAGGCGCGGCGGTAACAATGCCCGAAAGCCCCGGAACCGGCCGACCATCGGGCCTACCCACCCAGATGCCGATCACATATTTGCCATCATAGCCAATGGCCCAGGCATCGCGATAGCCGTAGGATGTGCCGGTTTTATAGGCAATGCGCCCCGGAGAGCCGTTGAGCGGGGGAGGGGCATCGGCCAGAATATCCGAGACGTACCAGGCCGCGACCGGATCGAGAACCGGCGCACGGGGTCCCGGGCTTGTCGCGGAAGGTTCAACACCGTCTGAAAGTGGCACCGGCGTGCCGCCTCGGGCTATGGCGGTGTAAAGCGAGACCAGCCCGCGCAGGGTCACCCCGACCCCCCCGAGCCCGATTGCAAGACCCGGCGCAGTGTCACCGGGCAGGGTCAGTTCGGTTCCGGCCCGGCGCAGCCGTGATGCCAGTCGGGGCGTGCCCACCGCATCGAGCACAATAACCGCCGGAACATTGATGGACTCGATTAGCGCCTGCCTTATGGACACCGTACCCCGATTGAAACCATCAAAATTGACCGGCGCATAGCCCGAAAACGCGGTCGGGCGGTCCTCGATCAGGCTCTCGGGATGGGCCAGACCCAATTCGAACGCCAGCCCGTAAATCAGCGGTTTCAGCGTCGAGCCCGGCGAGCGTACCGCCCGGGTCATGTTGACAAACCCGTCACTTTCTTCGGTGAACAGGCCGGCCGAGCCCACCGAGGCCAGAATTTTCCCGTCACGCTGATCGGCAACGATAATCGCCACCGACACCTCGGGGCCCAACTGCTCGGCGCGCCAGGCCCCCAACGCCTCCAGCGCCCCCTGCATGCGCCTGTCAACGCTCAACTCTATGCGACCGGCATCGGGTTGCGCCAGCACCGCTTCACGGGTCAGGTGAGGCGCCAGCAGGGGGAAATCCCGCCGTGCGGTGGGGGCGGGCTCCCTGCCTGCCGCTTCCGCCTCCTCCGGGGTCAGAACACCGGCACCCACCATGCGCTTGAGCACGCTGTTGCGACTGCTAAGAGCCCGTTCCGGGTTACGGTCCGGGCGGCGCGCCTCGGGCGACTGCGGCAGTGCCACCAGAAGGGCTGCCTCAGCCGTGGTCAGCCGTTTTGGCTCCTTGCCAAAATAGGCAAGGCTTGCGGCGCGGATGCCCTCTATGTTGCCCCCGTAGGGCGCCAGCGTCAGATAAAGCGTGAGGATTTGCTGTTTGCTCAGATTCTGCTCCAGCACACTGGCATGGACCATCTGGCGGATCTTGGTCGAAAAACTGCGGGTTGTGCCCTGCTCAAGCAATCGGGCGACCTGCATCGAAAGGGTCGAGCCGCCGGATACGATATGCCCCCCCGCACTGATAAACTGCCCTGCAGCCCGCACCATGGCACCCCAGTCAATGCCATTATGTTGTTCAAAATTCCGATCCTCATAGGCGATCAGCATTTCGATAAAGTCCCGGTCGACGTCTTCAAGCGAGACCGGCAGGCGCCACAACCCGTTCTTAGTTGTGAACGGGCGCAGAAGCTGCCCGCTGCGATCAACCACCTCTGTGGAGACAGCAAGGGTCGAGATTTCCGGCACGGGAGGCAGGCTTGCGGCAATATTCTCAATCACGACGCGCGCTGAGACAATACCAGCCGCGCCAAGCCCCACCACTGCAATCAGCGCAAAACCAAGGCTTCGCCATCGGCGGCGCAGCCCCGGCTTCTTAGCTTCGCCTGGTTGCATGTTCATTGCCCGGTCGCAATTACCTCGATATTGCCCCCATCGGTGTTGGCGCGCATCTCGGGCTGGTACATGTCCTCAATGGTGGCACCGGGCAGCGTGAACACGCCCGGAGAGACGGCCCGAACCATATAGGCGGTCGAGAAGCTGTCCGGATTGTTGCCATAACGGAAGGCGGCAACAAACTGGTCGGTGCGCGATTCCACGTGAACAGGCGTGTTCACACTCAGCCACGACAGGTCTGCCACCCCGGACCCGGCGGAAAGGTCGGGGTTCTCGATTTCAAAGCCTGCCGGAAGCGGATCGGCAATCACAAACTGGCCGGAACCAAGATTGTCTGCCCGTGCCGAAAGCACCACCACAAACCGGTCATTCTGGCTGATCTGGCTCAAACCCGGGTCGAACCGTGTGCCATCGGGCAGAAAATACTCGCGGCTAAGCGCAAAACCGTTGCTGCTGGCCGGTGGCGGGCTCGATGGAATGCCGGTGACGGAAACCTTGACCTCTAGGGGCTTGTTGTCATTGTTCACGATAACCACCGCACCGCTCTCAATTTCCTCCTGATTGTAACGCTGATAGACCTCTCCGCTCATGGAGATGCCATCAATACTGACTGAGCCATCCCCTGTCTCGCGGGCCATTGCGGCGGCGGCAACCAGCGTCCAGGCATCTTCCTGGGTGGAGGAATAGGTGGCCCCAGCACGAAGTTTTGCCAGTCTTGCGCTCAACGAACTGATGTTAATCCCGGCGGGTTCAAACTCGGCAGCGAGCGCCAGAACCCCTGCCATGTCGCGCAACCGGCTGCCATAGTCGGAGCGATAGCCTGTGATCAGTGGCGCTTTGAGTTCAGCAACCGCTGCTTCAAAGGCCTTTGCCGCTCTTGTGCGGTCTCCATAGAGCGCAAGGGCTGCACCCAGTTGTGCCTTGGCCAGCGGTGTCGCAAACGCGTCAAGACGGGCTTCCAGATAATAGCGCATATCACCGATACTGGCCCGCCCGGCCCGCGCCAGATCGTAAAGCGCATAGGCCACAGCTTCGCCACCGTCGGTAAAATCGGACGCGTAGGAAAGCTGGTTGGACAGATTATCCAGCGCCCGGTTCATGGCTACGTCGGGGACATCATAGCCTTCGGCCTCAGCCCGCAACAGGAACTCCGTTACATAGGCATCCAGCCACATATCGGTATAGCTGAACGGCCCCCACAGGCCAAAACTGCCGTTTGAAGTCTGTTTGGCCAGCAGGTCGGCAATAGCGTCCTCAATCCGCTGGTCAATATCGTCCTGTGTGCCAAGGCCCAGAACCGAGGCCACCTCATTGAGGTAGAGCAACGGCATGGCCCGGCTTGAAATCTGTTCCGCGCAGCCATAGGGGTAGCGGTCCAGGCTTACCAGCAGTCCGGGCACATCAAGGCGGGCGAACGGGCCCAGCGCCAGCGTCAAAGCCCCCGAATTGGGCATCATTCCGGCAAACTGGCTGGCATCAAGGCTCAGGCTCTCCCCCGGTTCTATGACCATGAAAGCGCTGCGGGTTGCAGGCACAGCGGTGGCGCGCACACCAAGCGTCAACTCCTTG
>DROE01000227.1 GCA_011322005.1 Devosia sp. | reverse complement strand
CGTTTTGGCATCTTCGAAATGGCGGAACAGGATTTCAGTATCGGCGACCTCAAAATTGTAACGTGAACTTTCCTGCTCGTTTTGCAGGAACACCTCGCCATAGGTGACTTTATCGTCCCCCTCACCACCATTGAAATTCAGGTCATAGACGTTTTCGACATTCTGGATATACATGGCCAGCCGCTCCAGCCCGTAGGTGAGTTCCCCCGAAACCGGGTTGCACTCAAAACCCGCTACCTGCTGAAAATAGGTGAACTGGGAGATTTCCATGCCGTCGCACCATACCTCCCAGCCCAGACCCCAGGCACCCAACGTCGGGTTTTCCCAATCATCTTCGACAAAGCGCAAATCATGCAGTTTCGGGTCAATGCCAATGGCATAAAGGGACTTGAGGTAAAGCTCCTGAATATCATCGGGCGAGGGTTTGAGGATCACCTGAAACTGGTAATAGTGCTGGAGCCGGTTGGGGTTTTCCCCATAGCGTCCATCTGTGGGCCGGCGCGAGGGCTGCACATAGGCCGCGTTCCAGGGCTTTGGCCCAAGCGCGCGCAGAGTTGTGGCCACATGGGAGGTTCCGGCCCCCATCTGCATGTCATAGGGCTGCAAAATCACGCAGCCCTGCTCGGCCCAGAACTGTTGCAGGGTCAAAATCATGCCCTGAAACGAGCGCTTGGGGTCTATGTGGAAGGGGGCTTTTGTCATTTTCGGGGCTGGCCTGATATTCTGTGCGCGGAGGATTTACTGAGCAGCCTTGAATTTTGGCATCTGACTTGTCATTTGGGTCTAAGCGCCGATAGAGGACGGGTCAAGCCCGAGCCGTCCCTCAACCTGCCTGCCCTGGGGAGGGGCTCTTGCCTTGAACGAAAAATTCGCTCGCGCGATGGCCGGTGCCCGGACCAACAAAAGCGTGCATGAACTGGCCATCATTGCGCAAAACACGAAAACCGGCGAAGAGGCGTCCGGTTTTTCCGGCAAGCTCAACGGGCAGAATATAGGCCCTGACACACCCTATTTTCTGGCCAGCGCCACCAAGCTGTTCGTCACCGCTCTCATTATGCAGCAGGTTGAAAAGGGCCAACTGGAACTGACCGCTCCGGCCACAACTTTTTTTGCGCCCGGTCGGCTGGACGGCCTGCATGTGCTCAACGGGGTTGACCACACCTCAAAAATCACCGTTGAGAATCTGCTGGCTCACACTTCGGGCCTGCCGGACTATTTCGAACAGAAACAGCCGGACGGTTCAGTTTTTGCCCATGATATTCTGCAAGATAAAGACAGGTCTTTCACTGTTGAAGACGTCATTGACATGGTGCAAGGCGGCATGAAACCGGCTTTTGCCCCCTCAACGCCGGGGCGCGCCTTTTATTCGGACACCAATTATCAGCTGCTGACCGCGATCATTGAAAAGGTCCTCGGGACCAGTTTTGCCGATTCGGTTACCAAAAATATTGCAATCCCTCTGGGTCTGAAAAACACTTGGGTGTTTGATATTGAGGGACCGCAGAGGCAACGAAAAATCATCCCCTTGCGCAATGGCGACATTCAGCTCGATATTCCCCTGGTAATGACTGGTGTAGCTGGTGATGGCGGCGTTGTTTCCACGGCTGCCGATGGGCTTGTGTTCATCAGGGCATTTTTTGGTGGAGGGCTTTTTTCAAAACAGTTGTTGAGCCAGATTACCGCGCAGTGGCGACGGATATTTTTTCCCTTGCAATATGGGACAGGAGTGATGCTGTTCCGACTGCCGCGGTTCTTGTCGCTGTTTCAGAAACAGCCCGACCTGATCGGCCACTCGGGGATTTCGGGTGCTTTTCTTTTTGCCGAACCTGAGAGCCAGATTTTTATTTCGGGCACCGTCAACCAGCTTTCATCGCGCTCACTGCCCTACAAAATCATGCTGCCACTGGTCGCAGCCCTCAGAGAATAGGCGCAACCTAACCTTTATCCTGCTTGTCAGACTTGTCGCTGTCAGCCTTGTCGCCGGGCCTGAAGACCCCATCATGATCGCGTTTCAGTTCCACAACTCCGGGGCGCTTGCGCTCATTGAGGTCGCGTTCGCGGGTGGCCTTGTCGATGTCGGCAAAGCGTTGTTTCCAGTCGCGCAGAATTTTTCGGATACCAAAATAGATGGCTCCAAAAATCAGGATGTAAAGCAGCAGGCGCAGAACCAATACTTCTTTCTCCTATAATCCAAAGCGCGACCACAGGGCCCGCTCTTCCACCGCCCCGATAATATCGGCGCCCATGCTCCCGCTTTGCGAAGAGAACCCAAAAGAGGGCAAGGTGAACAGGGGGCGTTTGGCCTTTACCGGAACAAGCTTCACGTCCTCCCCATAGCGCTTTTGCAATTCCGAGTGCATGTCGCCCAGCGCATCGACCAGACCCAGTTCCAGCCCGCGCACCGCGGTCCACCACTCACCGGTGAACAGCTTGTCGTCTTTTGCCTTGAGCTTGCTTCCACGATGCATTTTTACATGATCGATAAACACTTTGTGGATATCCGTCTCAAAAATTTTGAGGCGATCCACATCTGCCTTCTTTTCGGCGACGAACGGATCAAGCATGGATTTGTTCTTGCCCGCAGTATGGATGCGACGTTTTATGCCGATTTTGGCAATGGCCTCTTCAAAGCCGAAACCGGCAAAAATCACGCCGATTGAACCAACAATCGAGGAGGGGTCGGCGATAATTTCATCCCCGGCGACGGCAATAAAGTAACCACCCGATGCGGCAACATCTTCGACAAAAATCAGCGCGCGCTTGCGGTGCTGGTCGGCAAGCTGGCGAATACGGTTGGAAACCAGCCGGGATTGCACCGGCGAACCGCCGGGCGAATTGATGACGATGGCCACCGCTTGAGCGCGTTTCATCTTGAAGGCTTTTTCCAGCAGGGGAGCGGCGCTTTGAATGTTGATGCGCCCGGGTTTCTGTTCGGGGGCGATGGCTCCAAAAAGGCGCACCACCGGCACCACGGGTTTTTTCAGGCCCAGCGCATCCTGTGCCCGGCCCAAAAGAGAGCCAAGGGCTGCACCCAGTCTGCCTGACGTTTCATCAACCATTTTGCTCGTCTCTCACTCAATTTCCGCTTCAAAGTGCAATTCATTTAGGCATCGCTGGCGCAAGTTACCAGTCCAGAGCGCCTTCCCCGCGAAAAATCCGCTCTGCACCAGCTGCAAAACCGCGTCCGTTTTTGCCATGCAGAACAAGGGGAGAGAGCAGCTTGAGGGGCGCGCGCGAGCCTTTTATGCCGCGCACCAGCACTCTGGTTGCGGCCTCCCCCGGTCTTGGCACAATGGGTAGAACAGTTATCGAACCGAAGCGTCTGGCAAACGCTTCCAAAAGCTCGGGCAGGAATTGGGCCAGATGGATGAATATTGCCTCTCCTGCCGGGGCGGCACTGGCGGCAGCAGTTTTGACCCAAAGGTCAAGTTGACCCTTCCCCATGTGGCGCGCCGCTGCCCGTTCCGCATTTGGCGGAGGGGTAGACGAGCCGGTGACAAAAAAAGGTGGATTTGCGATGATCGAAGTGAAATCGTTGGCTCCAATACCGGCCGCTTCGCGTTCACTTCCTTTTGCTGTGACGTCAAGGCAGATGGTCTGGGCCCTGTTTGAAAAACCATTTCTCTTCAAGTTGGCTTCAGCCAGTTCAAGCATTTCCGTCTGGTCCTCAACCAGCACCATCTCGCTTTCCGGCAAACTCTCTAGAACGCAGCAGGCGGCGGCCCCGACGCCGCTTCCCAATTCAAGAATATGAAGGCTCTTTCGATTGACGGCGGCGGCCAACATCACCGAATCAAGCCCGGCGCGAAACCCGCTCCGGGGCTGGGCAACCAAAATCCTGCCGCCCAAAAAACTGTCCTTTGTGACAGAAGCCACCTTCAAAGAATCAGTTTTTGCGGTTTGAGGCATTTCTGCAATCCATGACCGGGTGGTTGCTTGTGGTTGTTTGTGAGCATATGTGGTTTGTGCATGCCGGCTCAACAGTATATGGACGTGTTAGCACACACTTTAATGGCCCTGGCATGATCGATTCTCAAGCTTCACCGTCCGCAAAACCTGTTGACGACTCGCCCATGGATGCGCTCATCGGCGCAACCGAAG
>DROE01000226.1 GCA_011322005.1 Devosia sp. | reverse complement strand
GGTGCGTTCAGCACTGGTTGGTGCGCTGGGCTATTATGTGGCCTCTTATCTGGACTTCAAGGGACTTGAATTTGTAACCGTTCAGTTCGATCGGCTGATATTGATGACCTATCCCATATTCGTCGTGCTGATCAGTGCGGTGGTATTTAACACCAAGGCAACTGCAAAAATGCTCGGCGCTCTGGTCCTCAGCTACGCAGGACTGGCCCTGGTTTTTGTGCGTGATCTTTCCCTGCTGGGTGATGATGTGTATCTGGGGGGCGTGCTGGTTCTGGGAGCGGCTCTCGCATTTGCCTGCTATCAGATATTGGCCAAGCCGGTTATTGACCAGATCGGCGCGCGCGTGTTCACCTCGATGGCGATGGCCAGCGCGGGGTTTGCCGTGGTCGTGCATTTCTTGCTGATCAACGACATCGGTTCGCTGGCGCTGAGCGGCAGGGCGATGGTCTACATGGCGGGCATAGCACTGGTTTCGACCATTCTTCCGGCCTATTTTCTTTCCGCTGCAATCGGGCGCGTTGGGCCGCAAGCCACAGCTGTTTTAGGCAATGTTTCGCCACTGGTTACCGCTGTGCTGGCGGTTTTCATTCTTGGCGAGGTCTTTACGCCATATCACGCGCTGGGCACCGCGATGGTGATTGCCGGAGTGATATTGTTCATTCGCCAGCAGGCTGCGTGAACTCCGGGTTGATGCGGGGCATGATGTGCATAGCGGTTCTTTGCCGGTGCAGAATGTGGAAAGGGGCCGATTGCACTTGATCCCAAGCCTTGTCTGGGATTGAACAGTCTCTCAATGACAGTGAGGTGAGTGATGTCGGATTTGGGTGCGGGGCGAGACCAGCTGCGGGCGCTTGTCGAGAGGATTGAGCGTCTGGAAGACGAAAAAAAGGCCATTATGGAAGACATCAAGGAAGTCTATGGCGAAGCCAAGGGCAACGGCTTTGACACCAAAATTCTGCGTCAGGTCGTTCGCATCCGCAAACAGGATAAAAGCGAACGCATGGAGCAGGAAGCCATCCTTGACACCTACCTGCATGCACTGGGCATGGTGCCAGACCTGGAAAGCTGACCCGGCTTTGGGCGGGTTCAGCGGGTTTTTTTTGCACTTGCAGCCGCATGCAAGATCTTCATTGCCTGGGCGTCATCCCCCAACGCCTTGAGAGCAGCGGCGACGATGCCGGTTCGGTCCAGCCCGACCTCCTCGTAGAGTTGGGCCTGTGTTGCGTGTTCGACATTGCGGTCGGGCAGCATCAGCGGGCGAAAGTGCAGTCGCCCGTCGAGCAATCCGTTCTGCGCCAGAAATGTTGCCACATGGGAGCCAAAACCGCCGATGGAACCCTCTTCGACGCTGAGCAGGACCTGATGGCTGGTGGCCAGTTTTGCAATCAGTTCCTCGTCCAGGGGCTTGGCAAAACGCGCGTCCGCTATGGTGACGGATAGCCCCAGGGAAGCCAGTTGCTCCGAAGCGGCGAGACATTCGCCCAGACGGGCGCCGTAAGAGAGGATGGCAATGGTTGAACCCTGTTTGACAATGCGCCCCTTGCCGATGGCCAGTGCCGTGCCCCTTTCGGGCATGTCCACACCAAGTCCCTCGCCACGCGGATAGCGAAGGGCGATGGGGCCCTCATCATGGGCGATGGCGGTGGCGACCATGTGTTTGAGTTCCGCTTCGTCCCCGGCGGCCATCAGCACCATGTTGGGCACCGCGCCCAGATAGGCAGTGTCATAGCTTCCGGCGTGGGTGGGACCATCCGCGCCTACATATCCGGCGCGGTCGATGGCAAAACGCACGGGCAGTTTCTGCAAGGCAACATCGTGCACGATCTGGTCGTAGGCCCGCTGTAAAAACGTGGAATAGATGGCGACAACGGGCTTGAAACCCTCGCAGGCGAGCCCGGCGGCAAAGGTTACGGCGTGCTGCTCGGCAATGCCCACATCAAAGGTGCGCGCCGGGAACAGTTCGCCAAATTTGTCGAGCCCGGTTCCCGAAGGCATGGCAGCGTTGACGGCCACGACCTTGTCGTCGCGCTCTGCCTCTTCAATCAGGCTTGAGGCAAAAACCGAGGTATAGGAAGGGGCGTTGCTTTGGGACTTGGCCTGGGCACCGGTCACCACATTGAAGCGGGAAACCCCGTGATATTTGTCGCTTGCCTTTTCGGCCGGGCTGTAACCTTTGCCTTTCTGGGTGACCACGTGCACCAGAATGGGGCCGGTTTGTGCATCGCGCACGTTTCTTAGAATGGGCAGCAAGTGAGCCAGATTGTGCCCGTCGATAGGACCCACATAATAGAATCCCAACTCCTCGAACAGGGTGCCGCCAGCCCAGAATCCACGGGCGAACTCTTCGGTCTTGCGGGCCTTGTCGGCAAAAAACTGGGGCAGGTGTTCAACGATATTCTTGGCCTTTTCGCGCAGGCCCCGATAGGCGGGACTGGAGACCAGCTTGGCCAGATAGGCGCTCATGGCACCGGTTGGAGGGGCGATGGACATGTCATTGTCGTTCAGAATGACGATCATGCGGGCATCCATGCCCCCGGCATTGTTCATGGCTTCATAGGCCATGCCGGCGGACATGGCTCCATCGCCAATGACAGCAACACAATTGCGGGTTTCCCTTTTCAGCTCTGTTGCCACAGCCATGCCCAGAGCGGCGGAAATCGAGGTTGAAGAATGGCCGGTGCCAAAGGGGTCAAAGGAACTTTCAGCGCGCCGCGTAAAGCCTGAGAGACCGTCTTTCTGCCTAAGGGTGCGCATCCGGCCACGGCGGCCGGTAAGAATTTTATGGGGATAGGCCTGATGCCCCACGTCCCAGATCAACCGGTCCTCGGGAGTGTTAAAAACCGCATGCAGGGCGAGGGTAAGTTCAACCACTCCCAGCCCGGCCCCGAGGTGGCCTCCGGTTACTGAGACAACGTCGATCATCTCCGCGCGCAATTCTCCTGCGAGTTGCTCAAGCTGGTCCGGGGACAGGTCACGCAGTTGCGCGGGGTCTGAAATGGTGTCGAGCAGAGGTGTTTGTGGTCGCGTGTTCAAGAATTCCGGTTCCTTTGCCTCGCCTCAGAACTGAGAGGAACGCCCTGAAGCCGTCAGAGACGTGACTCTGATCGGGGTTTGCCCCGCCATCCCGCGCGACTGCAAACAAGCTGCGTTCACATTCATGGCGGGGAGCCAAGGCCCAGACAACACCTAGCAGAACAATCAGGCTTTGCAAACGGGGGAATGGCGGTCGGTAAGGCGCCGGCGAAGTTGCAAGTCAGGGCTTCAGAGTGCCGCCACGATGAAGGGTGCCTGCGCGGTGAAGCGGTTCATTGCCAGATTGCCGGCACTTTCCATGCCAAAATAGATCTGGCCGCTTTGGGCGCCCAACTCCGTCGCGGGGGAGAAATCCGCGCGGTCGGGCTCGAACATGACTGCAAAATGGGCCGCGCTCATGGCGACAGGTGCGACCATGGAATCCGAGACATGCTCTAGATCGGGGGCCACAAGGGAGAAACTTCGCATGGACAGGGGCAGGGGCTGCATGCGCTCGGGACCGGTATTTGCCATTTTTTCCACCGGCATGTCGTTCCGGTCGGGCTGGGCCAGGGTGACAGCGTCCCAGGTGTCCTGAAACAGGCCAGGAATATTGATGGCATCGGATCCCGATGTGGGACCAAGCGAAGCGGTGGTTATGCTGCCGCGCAAAGCAGGGGACGGGGTCGGCGTGGCAACAGGGGTGGTTTGGGGGGGATGAACGTCTTCTTCAACAGGATTGGCGGCAATCATGGCATCCGCGGAATTGCGTCTCTCGATCAGCATCTGCAGTGCGCGCTGAGCATCGGGTTCCGGATTGGCCACGGGCGCATAAGCGGTGAGCGCGCTGCTTTGTTCCAGATTGCGGGTGAGCAGAATGCGCGGGGTGGGTTGTGCCTGCTCCTGAATGGAAGCAACGCTGATGGGGTCGAGCCCTTCTATCAGCGGTGAAATATCGGGCAACGGGGTGGCCCCGCCGCGCGTGGCAATCAGCAGGGACTGGGGCATGGTTGCTGGGACGGGTGGAGTTTCGGTGTCGCGGAAATCAAGAAAATCCGCGCGCGCTGCCGGGGTTGGCGGTGTTACGGGAACGCTGGTCACGCTGCGCTGGACGGGGCCTGCGTCGGCGACCCGGGTTTCGGGTGCGGGTTCTTCACCCCGGCCAAAGAACAGATCAAGCAAGGTGCGTCCCGAACTGGAGCGGGTGGTGTCGTCCCCGCCGCCACGGGTTGGAAAAGTGTTGGGGTTGTTTCCCACGCAGGGAATGGAGCCGCACTTGGCGTATTCGTTGGTTGCATAGCGACGACCTTCCTGAGAAATGGGCACACCATCGGAGGGCAGGTGCAGGGTACGTCCGTCAGGAAACAGACGGGTGAGTTGGGCCCTTGTCATGCGCGGCCAGGCGCGCACATTGCCGGTGTCAAGGTGTATGAAGGGACTGCCCGAAGTGGGGTAATATCCAACACCGCCGACCTGGCGGCGCATGGCGGCTTCGCGCAGTTTGGAAACGGGGATACCGGGAATAAAAAAATCAATGGCCATGCCCATCGTGTGGCGCGAGTTCTTGGCGACACCACCGGAGCGCGAGCGCAGCATCTCGTTGGTGCGGGGGGAGCGGTAGGCGGAAACGATGTTGATGGGGGACGTGGCGCCGACGTCCTGATAGACCTGCCAGAGCAGGTCAAACAAGGCCGGATCCATTTTTGTGGGTTCATTGCGGCGCCAGTCGCGCAGGAAAGTGTTGAGTTCATCCAACCCGGACTGCACATAGCGACCGTTGCGCCGGAAAGTGATGCGTTTGGTTTCTTTGGTGTGGGTATAGTAAAGATAGAGCGTGCGTTCTCCCGACGCTGCGCTTAGCGGCACCATTGCCTGCCCGGAGAAAATCGCAGCAAGCAAAACCGCAACGCCAAGCAGAAGGCGTATGGTTTTCTGCCTGAAATTTGCTGTCTGCCCCGTCACGCCAGATGCTGCTCTATTGTCTCAAGTTTCAAATTCAACATGCTAACGCCAACTCGAGTAGATATTGTTAACGTTAAGTCCCCCAAACACTGCACAAAATCCGCGCGCAGCCGACATCCACGAAATAAATGGCAATCGGGGCTTAAGCAAGGCGAAACTGTAAGCAAAGGGTTAATTTATCCGGGCCGGCGGGGGGGGGTGATCAACTGTTCCCCATCGCACCGGCACTTGGGCTTTGGCGCTCCGGTTGCGGCATCAGTTGGCGAGCAGGGCTTTGAGCCGCTCGTTGTGACCGTAAATGTCACCGTAGCCGCGAATATTGCCATCCTCGTCGACCCTCAGGGTGAAATAGGCCAGATGCACCGGCACGTGGGTATCCAGATTGTTCCAGCGCTCACGGGGGCCACGCTGGGCCTGAAGGTATGCACGGCTCAACACCGGCTCGTTGGCCAGAAGTGCTTCAGCGAACTCCATGGGGTTCTGTACGCGTACGCACCCGTGGGAGTAGGCTCTTGTTGAGCGCGCGAACAATGAACGCGAAGGCGTATCATGCAGGTAGACCGCATGTTTGTTGGGAAACAGGAATTTCACCGAACCCAGAGCATTGTTGCTTCCGGGGCGCTGGCGAATACGAAAGGCGTTGATAGAGGTGCTTGACCAGTCAACCGCAGAAGCGTTGATGACCTGTCCCCCTGAGAGCAATTCCATATTGTTGGCGGCGAGATAGCCCGGGTTGCGCGCCAGCGCCGGGCCGATTTCGTTGCGGGCGATCGAGGCGGGCACATTCCAGAACGGGTTTACCACAACATGTTCAATCTCATCGGAAAAAACCGGTGTCTTGAATTGCGGTTTTCCCACAACAACCCGGGTGGAGTGGGTGACCTCATCACCGCGCATGACCGCAAGGCGGAATTCGGGGATATTGACGAAGACATAAAAATCGCCCAGGTCCCTTGGCATCCAGCGCCAGCGCTCCATGTTGGCGACAATATCCTCAGCTGTCGCCTCGGTGCCCCCGTTCAGGGCGGCAATGGTGGCGGGGCCGGTTACCCCGTCAACGACAAGGCCCATATTGTGCTGGAAGGACTTGATTGCCTCTGCCAGCTCTTCCCCGTAATAATTCGTGCCTTCCAGGGGCTCCAGCCCGAGGCGTTTGCGAAGGGCGGGCACACGGGCGTCGCTCATTCCCGGTTTGAGCAGTTTGCCGTCGGCAATGACGATAGGCTTTTCCCTCTCTCCGGCCAGGTTGCGGGCAAGAGCATCTTTCAGCGCCAGAAACTCACGGTGGGTTGGTGAAAGCGAGAGCAACAGTTCATCGGGCGCATTTGAGGATGCCAGTTCAACAAGAAAACTGGCGCTGTCGATGTTGCGTTGTTCGATGTCGATGGAACGGGACACATCGCGCGGGTTGATCCGGCCGTTGGCCGCGTGCTGGGCATAACGGGTGACGGCGGAGGAAAACGCCGTCTCAAGGGCGGCCATCTGTGCGGGGTCGTCAGAATCGCTGTCCAGGTCCAGATTATCGGTCAGATAGTCTGAAGGGCGCAGGCCTTCAAAGCGGGATTGCTCAAAAACGGAGATGATTTTTTGCGCGTCTGGTGAAAAAGCAACGTTGCCGCTTTCATCTTCGGTCAGCCAGAGGGGTTCAAAGCCGCGCGCTCCATAAAAGTAATAGAGCTTTTGGGCATCCGCAAAGGCCCGTGTTCCGGGACGGGCTGCATCATAAACTGCGGAGAGTCCGGCTTTGATCG
>DROE01000225.1 GCA_011322005.1 Devosia sp. | reverse complement strand
TCTCAGCGCCGGTAGTCGTATATTTTTCAACTCCCTTATTCTGCAGGGCTGGATTCGCCCGAGAACCTGGCAAGGATTTCCCACCTTGCGCCAGATACGCCCTCTCGAGAGCTTCATATTTGTCTTCCTTGATACTGCCGCCAAGTTTTGGATGGCCTTCTGCCGGGATCCGTTTGCGCCCGGGCCACCCCCGAAGGACCAGAACGCTGGATAGTCGGCCACCATGGTCGCTCAGACGTCCGATCCTGCGAATGAGGCCAAGTGCCTCCAACGTTCGCAGATGATTGGCCACTGTCCGGATGCTGCACCCGGTCTTTCTTGCAAGCGTGTTTCGGTTGCACCAGGAACATCCGAACTCGTCGGAGTGACGGGCAATGGTGTTCAGCAGGGCCAGAGCGAACCCGGTCGGCCCGTCGAGCGTATCAACCCATGCCACGGCCTTGAAATTGACATACGCCAAGGTTGGACCAAAGGCAGCCGGACGTCCGTTCCCGTTCATCTTTTCGGCTCCTTCCGGGGGCGGGCATTGCGCCAGGCTTCAACCTCGAAACGTTTCCAGCCGACAGCCCGATCTCCAAGCTTTACCGGTGCGGGGAAGCGTCCGTCCAAGATTGCCTTGTAAATCCAGCTGCGCCCCATTCCCGTGATGGCGATAACCCGCGGCAGTCTCCAGATTTCTTCGGTCATATCCAGATGTCCTTGTGATTGTTTGATGTGCAATCACCGATATCGGACTATCACCACGCCTTCATGGATCAATAATTGGCCGGGGTTTATTGAACCACGCGGTTTCCGTTTGTGGCTTGCGAAGCGCGGAACGAGGCAGCCCGCTTCGGACATCAATGCCCGGCCATCTGTCCTGATGGTCAGCGGGTAGTGGCTGCCAGTCACAAGTCGTTCTGATTCAGCCAGATGCGTTTCAGTGCAGGGTAACTGGTAGGTGAATGCCCCAACTGTCGCATGGCCACCGCGACGATGTCGCAGGCGCTCATTTCGCGCCCGGTTGCGTCGTTCCGTGTGGGTTTCAGGCCAAACCTGTCGGCAACTTCGGCCAGGCATGCAAAAAGCAGGGGGTCTCGCGATGGATGGGTCTTCGGTCGGCCAGGCTGCCGGGGTCTGGAAAGCTTGCCCTTGAGCACACCAACCAGGAATTCACGCAGTGCGAGCGGCATCTTTCTGTCATCGGCAATAAAACCAGCGCCATGAAGACAGAGCGCATCGAAGGCGGTCATGTTCCAGGCTGAAATCCTGATAAGATGCCGCAGAGTCGCCGGATATAGTTGCCTTTCGCCTTGCACCCGGTTGTTCGGAGACAAGCCTTTTGCCCGGGCTTGTGACAATTGGATTTTCCAAAGCTTTTCGCCGCGAGTGGCTTTATAATCGGTACGGGCGGCATGGTTCTGATATTGCTTTTCGAGGTGCTCCAGAAAATCCAGAGGCTCCAGTTCCTGTGCGCGGATACCCGGTTCACTCTCGAAATAAGACAAAGTGTCGAACAGTTCACCCAGACACCTTCGGGCATATTCCACTGCTTTTTGATATCTGTCATCTTCGCACAAATCGGGAAGCTCCAAATGTGAATGGACCTCTGCGAACCATACTGGTGCCACTTCGCCAAGGTTTCAAGGGCCAGCAGGCAAGGCTACCAGGGGAAACGGTATTTCGGATCCTGAGGGTGGCAAGATACGGTAGACTGAGCTTTCCTGGGGTTATCGGAGAAATTTCTGCGCAATTTTGGTTCACATGATGCCTCCACTGCTTTTTGCTGCATTAGAACTCCCCTGCATGAGCGGAAACGGAGAGTGAGCAACAGGACACTTCCGACAAGGCCCTGCAACCCCCTGATCGTCCCCGGCTTCCTCCCATGTATGAGCAAGGCGAGCCGATCTCTGCTCAACCGAAGCTCTGGAATTATCCAGGCATAGCTCACATGTGCGAACCCGCTAACCCGGAGGTGCGAACCCGGAGGTGCGAACCTGCGAACCCGGAGGTGCGAACCCGAAAAAATCTTTTGCCGCTAGAGGCTCGAAGCGCTGCGCCCCCCCGCATTGTTTTGCATCCCGGAAGGACCCGGACGAGGGGGGGTGAGACAACTCCGGCTGCATTCGCGTGAATAAACCGGCTCATCGCCCCGTTTCCCCATTGGACTTCGGCCCAAAGCCTCTGTCGCTGTCGGTCAGAACCGGGCGGGCGGCGGTTTCCAGCTTTCGAAATCCCGTCAAGACGGCTTCGGTTTTCCCCTGCCGCACAGCGCCCAAACGCTTTGAGCGCCCGTTCCAGAATCACTGTTTTCTTTGCGTCGGTAGTAGTAGATTCTTTAAATTTCTAGGGTCATGCCTAGCTGAGTGACAACTATTTGTCATAAGGCTATGGAAAACCATGAAAAATAGATATGTACACCGTTCCCGTGTTTCAGAGAAGAAAATTCGCGAGATTGTTCGGTACTTTGCGGCCGATCTAAC
>DROE01000224.1 GCA_011322005.1 Devosia sp. | reverse complement strand
GAACTCATCGAAACGGAAATGCGTCTTATTGCATTTTATGCGGCAAACCTCGCCGTGCCCCCGCGCCGCAACACAAAAAATCCTGAAGTTGTCGAGGGCGGGGCAGTATTTGCAAACATCGGCTGCGCTGCCTGCCACAGTCCTGAACAACCACAGGACAACGGGCAGACCATAGCCCCCTATACCGACCTGCTGCTGCACGATATGGGAGAAGGGCTGGCCGATGGCATTGCCGTTGGTTCCGCCAGCAAACGTGAGTGGCGCACCGCCCCGCTCTGGGGTATCGGGCTGACTGAAATCGTCAGTGGCCACACGTTCTTTTTGCATGACGGGCGGGCCCGCAACCTGACAGAGGCTATTCTGTGGCACGGCGGGGAAGGGGAGCGGTCCCGCAACCTGTTCGCAGACCTTGGGCCGCAACAGCGCCAGAACCTGCTGGCGTTTCTCAATTCTCTTTGAATGAGTGTGTCCGTAGCACAACAGCATGCAAAAAAGGCCACCCGCAGGTAGCCTTTTCATTTTCCTCGGGGGAGCAACGGGCGGGAACGGCAAAGCCTATTTTTTGCTCGAAGGTACTGCGCCCTTGTCCACGCGTTTGGAAAATTCCGTATCCTCACCGCTGGCGAGGGCCTTGGCCTGTTCTATCCAGTTTTCGCGCTGGACCCGGCCCTTGAACGAAAGAAAGCCGTTTATCCAGTCAACGTTTTCGTCAGACCAGCCAGCCACCTGATCAAAGTGATAGATACCGAGTTCGTTGAGAGTGCCCTCAATCTTGGGGCCAACACCCTTGATGCGTTTGAGGTCATCCTTTTTGCCCCCGCGCGGTTCGGACAGACCAAACGGTTTGCCCCCAGCATCGGCGCTTGGTTCAGCGCTTTCGACCTTGGCAGCCTCAGTCGGTTCCTCCGGTACAGCGGGTTCGGGCTCCGGTTCAGATGCGGCTATCGGTTCCGGTTCTGGTTTGGCTGGAGGAGCGGCAACAGGTGCCGGTGCTACCGGTTTTGCCGCTTCGCGCGGCTTGGCAGCCGGTTGGGGTTTGAAAAACAAGCAGCGGATGACGTAACCAAGAATGGCCCCGACAAGGAATGCCACCAGCATGACCAATGCTGTCTCAAGAATAAGTGCAATATTCATTTGTTCAACTCCTCACATCTGCGAACTGTTCAGTTCGCCGCCGTACAGCTTTTCCAGCCAACGTAAAATCCGACGAGCCCCACCAATAGTAGAATGAACCAGTAGTTCTGGAACAGATAGACAGCAGAATCGACAAACATGGAATTTCCCTCCGTTTGTGCTTGTTACTCTTTGATTTGAAAGACGATGCGCCGGTTTGCCTGGCGCCCCTGAGCCGTATCGTTGTCCGCAACGGGCCTGGCTTCGCCAAAGCCGACCGAGAGCATTCTTTCTTTGGCCACGCCCATATCCTCAAGCGCCGCGATCACCGCATCGGCGCGGTCAATCGAAAGCGCCAGATTTGCGGCAAAATCACCCTGGTTGTCCGTATGCCCTTCAACAGTGAGACTGAATGCGCTGCACCTGTTGAGAAAATCCGCCATATCTTGAACCACGGGCATGGAACCGGTAGCGATTTGTGCACTGCCGGTTGCAAACTCAATGGAAACAGCCCCGGAATAATCTGATACCTCGCTCTGGCAGACTTCATCAGGCGAAAACAAAGCAATATCCGTCTGCCAGTTTGCCCCATCGGCAAGCCCCCCAACAAGGCCAAGTGCGGCCTCGCGTGTGCCTGCGTCTTTAGCCTTGCCGGAAAGCGACCACTGTCCGCCTTCAAGGGCCAGGCGCCCTTCGGCCAGCAGACGCAGGGCGCCAATTCCGGCCCGCGCATTGCTCAAAAAGCCCTCGGGAACCCCGGTGGATGATTCAAGCAGCCCCGCGGTGGCAACACCACCCGAAACCAGACCAATAATGTTGCGGGCATCCCGGTCAGGCACCTGCCCGGAAAGAGAAATATTTCCCTCAGCCAACTCAGCGGCGAACGATGCCGTGGAAGCAACTGCGACCGGCTCACCCACTGTTTCCTCGGCGACTTCTTCTGTCGGCGCGACCGGCTCTTCGACCTCGAGAGGCGCGGCCAGGTCCACATTCCAGTCCGAGGCCGGCGTGCGTGCGGTAATCAGCGCACCTGTTGCCGCCGCTTCAGCATCGGCGTTCAACGGCTGACCCGAAAGGTACCAGCCCTTTGCTCCATGCCCGGCCCGTCCGCTTTCAAGTTCCTTAAGTGCGGAAATTGCAACCAGTGCATCCTCATAAAAGGTCGCCGGGGCGCCATAGGAAATCTGCATGTCGTTGATCGCACCATCTCCGGCCCGACGCAAAAGTGCGGTTTGCGTCAACTCATCGGGTACATTGCCCTTGAGCACAATTTGCCCATCAGCCGATTTACGGGCTGACCAGGAATAGGGGACCACCGGAACCAGCGGGGGTTCGGCAATGGAAATATCCCATCTGTCAGCAATGGTGCGCGCAGTGATCAATGCGCCGGTAGCGGCCTCGGCATCGTCAGCGCTTGCTGGCTGTCCAGCCAAAAACCAGCGGTCCGAACCAAAGCCCGCCCGGCCGGATTCAAGGTTTTTGAGCGCGGAAATTGCAACCAGCGCGTCTTCGTAAAACGTTGCCGGAGCTCCCTTGGCGATTTGCATCTGGTCGACAACCGACGTACCGGCCCGCGCCAATATGGCGCTTCGTGTGGCTTCATCGGGGACATATCCGCGAATGGTCAGCGAACCGTCAGCCAGCTTTTGTATGGACCAGAAATAATTCTCCTGCGTTGCCGGTACGAGGCTGACCTCGCCCAGGGTCACACCCTCAGGCGCGCCGTGTCCGACAAGTTCAGCAACAGCCGCATAATCCTCATGGGAAGCTGCAGTGCCGGAAACGGACAGATCGGCACCGGAAATTTTCAACTCTCCCTCGTCCATGCGCGCCAACACAGCCATGCCAAAATCAAGCGCATCGGAAAAACTTTCCGGCGCGCCTCCCGCCACAAGCAATGCGCCTGTATCGGCGCCGCTCAGTTCTGCGACGCGCTCCCGGGTTGCTTCATCGGGGATAAAACCCGAAACGCCGGTCACACCACCTTTGCGCGATGCACCAAAAGTAAAGTCTTCCACAAAGGCAGGTTCGATTGCGGCGCCTTCAAGGCTAATTCCAGCCGGCAGTTCCGCCATCAGGCTGGCATCGAGGTCAGCATAGGACTGAGGAGACTTTGCGGTGCCCGATACCGAGAGCGACAGGTCGGCCAGCGAGGCCTCGCCGCTTTCAAGCCCATCAAGTTGGCTGATGGCGAACAGGGCGGCATCCTGCCAGTCGCCATCGGGCACACCGGAGAGCAGATTCAACCCGCCATCCTTTGCACCGCTCCGGGCCAGTATTTCGTCGCGGATCTTCATGCTGGGCACACCCCCGCTCAGGGAGATTTCACCATTTTCGAGGCGGGCGATGAAAGGATAGGGACTTGCTGTTGGGGCGGGAATTATGTCCGATGTGACCGAGCGCACACCGTGCAGGGCAGAGACTTGAGCTATCAGCAGTTCAATACTGTCAGGGTCGGTCGTCACGCCGCTGATGGTGGCATCCCTCCCCTCAAAGGGGACCTGCG
>DROE01000223.1 GCA_011322005.1 Devosia sp. | reverse complement strand
GCTTTGGCCGAAATGAAAGCGCAGGTAAAGAGAATTGCTGCGCAAACAGATGTTGAAAAGGTCTGGCTGCTTGAGCACCCCCCGCTCTACACCTCGGGCACCTCGGCAAAGCCATCCGACCTGCTGACGCCCAACCGCTTTGAAGTATTCCAGTCCGGGCGGGGCGGCCAGTTCACCTATCACGGTCCCGGCCAGCGGGTGGCCTACGTGATGCTCGACCTGCGCCGGCGCGGTCGCGACATCCGCCTGTTCGTGCAAAACCTTGAATCATGGGTCATTGAAACCCTTGGCGCCTTCAACATTGAGGCCTATCGGTCCCAGGGTCGCGTCGGCGTCTGGGTAAAGCGGGCTGACAGAGGCCCTTCGCGCGAAGACAAGATTGCCGCCATTGGCGTGCGCGTTTCCAGATGGGTGAGCTTTCACGGCATTTCGCTCAATATCAATCCCGACCTCTCCCATTATGAGGGCATCGTGCCTTGCGGAATTACCGATCAGGGCGTGACCAGTTTTGAGGATCTGGGCCATATTGTTTCCTTGAGCGAAGTCGACATGGTACTGCGCCGGACTTTTGAGAACCATTTTGGGCCCACCATCAGCGCGCCCTGAGTGACCCGGCGCTGATTCTGGTGTATGAACTCCCCAGTAATTCTTGCCCGGAACCTCTTGCCCATGAATCTCAACGACCTGAAAAAGCTGGTCACCGGCCCGGTTCTGATAAATCTGGACCGTATCATCACGCCAAAACTGATAACGCTGTTTTATCTGGCGGGACTGGCCGCCATCGCGCTGTGGAGCATCAACCACCTGTTTTTCAGCTTCCGCTTCGGGTTTGGCAATGGATTGTGGGGCATACTGGAAGTTGCCATATTCGGCACACTGGCCCTTATTATGCTGCGCGCCCTGTGTGAAATTGCGCTGGTATTTTTCAAGTCCCATGAGGATATTGTCGCCCGGCACAACCAGAACAGACGTCTGGCCCCAGCCCCAACCTTGATTGAGGACGTGCGCGAAGCCATCGAGGACCTGGCTCAGGACGACATGCCCGAGGTGAATACTCCCGCCGCGTCAGAAACGCCCCCGGACCGCGCCAAAACCGCAAAACCCGCCACCAAGCGCAGCTCCCCCCGGCGTACCGCCAGGCGGGCTCCAAGAACCACAAAATCCAGAAGCGCCAAATAGGCCTCTGTTCCTGCACCTGCTATTGATTGACCTTTCTCCCTGATGGGATAAGAGAAGCGACAGCACCTGCATCATTGACAAAAACACCATGAACAAGCCCGCAAAATCCGCTCCCAAAATCGGCCTTGTCAGCCTTGGCTGCCCCAAGGCCCTGGTGGATTCCGAGCGCATTCTGACCACTCTGAGGGCGCAAGGGTACGGCTTTTCGCCCGATTACCAGGGTGCGGACATGGTGATTGTCAACACCTGCGGCTTTATCGACAGCGCCAAGGCGGAAAGCCTTGAGGCCATTGGCGAGGCCATCAGCGAAAACGGCAAGGTGGTGGTCACCGGCTGTCTGGGCATCGAGGAGGATATGATCCGCAAGGTTCACCCCAAGGTGCTGGCGGTTTCCGGCCCCCATCAGTATAGTCAGGTGGTCGAAGCGGTGCACTCGGTTGTGCCCCCGGTGCACGACCCGTTTGTTGACCTGGTGCCCCCCGAAGGGCTCAAGCTCACCCCAAAACACTATTCCTATCTCAAGATTTCAGAAGGTTGTTCAAACCGCTGTTCCTTCTGCATAATCCCCTCAATTCGCGGCGATCTGGTGTCGCGCCCGGTCGCAAGCGTGCTTTACGAGGCCGAACGGCTGGTCAAGGCAGGCACCAAAGAGCTTTTGGTAATCTCCCAGGATACCAGCGCCTACGGGCAGGACATCAAATACGCACCCTCAAAATTTCACGGGCGCCAGGTCAGGGCAAAATTTTATGACCTTTGTGCCGAACTGGGAGAACTTGGCGCATGGGTGCGCCTGCATTATGTCTACCCCTACCCCCATGTGGATGCGGCAATCGAGTTGATGGGAGCGGGCAAAATCCTGCCCTATCTGGACATTCCCTTCCAGCACGCCTCCCCCCGCCTGCTCAAGGCCATGCGCCGCCCCGCCAATCAGGAAAAAACCCTTTCCCGCATCAAAAGCTGGCGCCAGACATGCCCGGATCTGGCCATTCGCTCGACCTTCATTGTCGGCTTTCCCGGCGAAACCGAGGAAGACTTTGAAATGCTTCTTGAGTGGATGGGCGAAGCTGAAATCGACCGGGCCGGATGTTTTGAATATGAGCCGGTGGCGGGCGCAAAAGCCAACGAACTTGAAGGGGTGGTGCCCGATGAGGTAAAACTGCATCGCTATAATCGCCTGATGGAGCGGGCACAGGAGGTTTCGGTAAAACGTCTGGCTCAAAAAGTCGGCCGGACCATTCAAGTTCTGGTCGATGATGTGCGCAAAGACGAAAATCAGGCCATTGCCCGCTCCAGATGGGACGCACCCGACATTGACGGGCAGGTGATTATCGACAATGCAGGCAACATCAAACCCGGCGATCTGGTGGAGGTGATTGTCAACGACACGGATGCCTATGACCTGTTCGCAACGCCGCTGGAAGCCAAAAAATGACCGTGCACAGCTCCCACATAATCCCGTTGC
>DROE01000222.1 GCA_011322005.1 Devosia sp. | reverse complement strand
TATCGTGGGCGCCCAAAAAGCAGGGACGACCTGGCTGTTTTCCATGCTCAAGCAGCACCCTTCCGTCGGGTTCGCATTCCAGAAAGAGGTGCATTACTTCGACAGGATCTGCAAAGACAGCATCAACCGCCAGCGTTTCTCCCGGAATGTGCGCAAGCAACTTTTGCGGGGAGGAAAAATGTTGCTCCCCGCAACCCGGAGGTATGTCAACTATGTCACCGACCCCCAACACTCCTTTACCGACCAGTGGTATCAGAAGATATTTACCGATAAACCGGAGAACAGGCGGCGAGTGGCACGGGGCGAACGCATCGTTTATGCCGACGCATCCCCCAGCTACATGAGTATGCCCGAGCACGGGGTGCAGCACATGGCCGAACTGCTGCCCGACGCCAAACCGGTGCTGGTTGTGCGGGACCCGGTACGCCGCATGGTTTCCGGTTTGAGCATGGTGCAGGCAAGAAACCCTCAGGAACGAAACAGAAGTGTTGAGCGTCAAATCAGGTTCCTGAAAAAAAACCAGGTGCCCCGGGGAGATTATGCGAGAGCCATCCCGCTGTTTCGCAAGCATTTCGGTGACATACACCTCATCCCCTTCGGCCAAATCCGCACCCGGCCCCGGCAGGTCATGCGGGGAATCGAAAAACTTTCCGGCCTGTCTCCGATTTCCTACACTGACCTGCAAACCAAGAAACACTCCCACACAGGCAAGGTCGAACTGAGCAGTGCGGTGAAGTCAGCGATTGAGAGTCTTTGCGCGCCTCAGTATGACTATCTCAGGAGGGAGTTCGGCGCTGACTTTCTGGAAGAAATTTGAACTTGTCTCTTTGTCTTGATAAGCTCGAACACGGCGCCCGGAAACGAAAAACGTCTCAGTCCGCGCCGGTTCTGACGCAGCGAAGGCCGTTCTAAAATGCATGTCATGCAGACATTTACTCATGTGCTGAATTATGCACGTTACTTTTTTCTGCGGCGGGATCCATGGCTCTTGGGATATCTGGTGCTTATCTTCATATACTCGCTTACCTTCATGGGCGCCTTTGTGTTCTTGTTTCTGGGTTTGCAGGACTTTATCTCCAACGGCCCGGGAATAGTGCAGTCCGAACTGCCGCTGCCGCCCCTTTCCTCAACGGCGGCAATCAATATCGGCTTGGCCCTGCTGGGCGCAAGCGCGGTATCTGCCTTTGCAACGGTCATGTGCGCCGCGCGTGCCGCCACCAATTTTGGAACCGGTCTGGTTTTTTCCTTTGAAGATGTCTGGGACAATCTCAAACCGAGGCAAAAAAGCAGCATCGTCAGCACCGCACGATTCGGGGCGCTTTATGCGCGCCGGATCATGATCTCTCTGGTCCCGCTGGGCGTTTTTTTTCTGGGCATTGTCTATATTATCAGCTTCAATCCGGTTCTGGGTCTGATTGTACTCGGCTTCGGCATTCTGGCCGTCTTTGTGTTCGTACCCCTTAACATGATCGCCAAACGCAAGGTTTCGCTGGACTTCAATGCCAATGTCGACCTGGCAACACTGAAAGCCACAAGGGAAGGGCTGGCAAGTTTGTATATGCGCACTCTGGACATGTTCGTGGCCCGGCGCACCATCTCCTCGTTCAATGTCTTCGTTCTGTTTATTGCATTTACCGCAGGGTTCCTGTTTCTGGGCCCGGAGCGGCTGGTTGCGCTGTTTGATGAGAAAACAGTTGTTATTTTCGTTATCATACGCGCCTCTATCCTCTCGCTGACCCGGGTCACACTTTCTCTAAAGGTCGCCAACCAGAAAAGCGAAACAATGCACGATGTCATTGCCATGGCCCGAGACCGCGCACTGCCCCGGGGCAGCGGCAGTTCCGACCCCGACGAAGATGAAGACGAGATGTAGGGGAGCACTGACATGCCGGACCTGTCCGTAATCGTGACGTTTTATCGGGAACTTGCATTCATCGGCGAGGCGCTCAATTCGATTGTCGGACAGGGGCTCGATGATTTCGAGATAATACTGGTCAACGATAATCCAGACTTTGAAATCAAGGAGTTTTTGGAGCAACACGCGGGCCTGACTTGCGTCCGGTTTGTCCACCAGCATACCAATGCGGGCCTCTCCGCCGCCAGAAATGCCGGAATAGAAGCGGCAAGCGGAACCTATCTGGTGTTTCTGGACGCCGACGACTATTTTTTGCCCGGAGGCCTGAAAGCCCATCTGGACCTGGCCCTTGAAACCGAAGCGGATCTTGTTCACGCGCCCTTTCTCGCCGGAGTGAAAACCGTAAATCCCCTGCGTTCCGGCCTGACCGCGAACCTCATTGACGAGGCCTGTTTTTCATTTCACGCGAAAAAAAGAAGTTTCGCGCAGGTTCCTGAACTGCAACTGATTGTCGCGCCCTGGAAGTTTCTGCACCGGCGCGAATTTGTGATCGGCAACTCCCTTCTCTTTGATCCCGAACTCAGAAAATTTGAAGACAGGCCATTCGTGCTCTCCAACCTGCTGACCAAAAGCCATATTGCATTTCATTCAAAGCCGACGCGGGTCTGGCGCAAGAGAGCGGGCTCAATAACATCAACGGGAAAATCCGACGCCGAGTTCAAGGACATGTGTCTGGGTATAACGCGCAGCTTCAAGGTCATTGATACCAAACCCGCCGGCTTTTCCCACACTGCCGGCACCCCGGAGATAAAACTGGTCGAAATGCGTGAAATCGTGCATACGCTGGCCCGCGCCATCGGGGGAACCGAACTGCTTGGCGTCGCAAACGCTGAGCGCGAGAGCAGCGAAACCGTCAGAAAGACCCTGACCGCCTGCGCCGCGCGCCAGGCCGCAGACCCCGCGTTCGCACGCGATGTTGTATGCGGGCACACACTGGCGGATGTGCACCGCCGGTTCTCCCATGCAGGTCTTACCGAAGCTGCGTTCTTTCAGCTCTGGGATGACATTGCAAATCAGCGGTGGAGCAAACTCAAGGGCTCAGCAATGGTGTCACGCCTTATCGCAGCGCAGCGGGCTGAAGCCGCGCGCTGAGCGCTCCGCTCGGAGTTGTCTCCTTGACTGAAAAAGCCAATAGGGCCAAGCAAATACAATGAAACTCACCATTCACATCGGTCTGCACAAAACCGGCACGACGTTTTTGCAGCGCCAGTTTCTCGGGCAACCGGCGCAACTGGCCCAACAGGGCTGGCTTTTTCCCCGCACCGGGTTCACTGACCATTCCGGCCATGCGGCCAAGGCTGAAGCCACTCCGGGGCATCAGGGCATTGTGAATGCCGCGCTTTCCAACAACAAGGGAACGTACAGGCGCCTGTTTCGCGAGATTGAAGG
>DROE01000221.1 GCA_011322005.1 Devosia sp. | reverse complement strand
ATTTCCTCCTGATCACTTGAATCAGAAGAAATCAACCGTGTAAACCCGTTTTTGATTCAAACTTCACCGGAGATGCTCTAGAATACCTGTTAGCCAATCGGCTGCTTTCTCTTTCCATAAAACCCCGTTTCATTTCTGAACCAGGGTTTGTTTTTGTTAATCCAATTGTTCGTCATGCTCGGGCTTGACCCGGGCATCTATGCGCCGATTATGGACCCTCGGGTCAAGCCCGAGGGTGACGAAAGTGTGGTTGCATGGTGACGACAGAGTGCTGACCGGTGTTTTCCCCCCACCCTCAATCCCTCCCCACGGGAGGGGAGGGAGGAAGAGGTTTTTGCGGTGGTCTTTGCCCCTAACTACACCCGGTCGTGCTCCCGCAGGTATCACACTTCAAACAGGTGCCGTTGCGCACCAGCGTGAAGTTCTGGCATTCGGAGCAGGCTTCGCCGACATAGCCTTTCATTTGGGCTTCGGCGCGGCGGCTGTCGGTTGAGCGGGTTTGTTCCCTTGCCGGGGCGGCATAGCCCATGGCGACGTCTTCCTCCGGCTTGAGCAGGGTTTCCACGTTGGCGCTGGTTTGCATGGCGGTTGCCGTGGCAGCCATTGCTGTGGCGGCGTTGGTTTGCATGGCCTGAACCGGGGTGTCGGGCACTTCTTCAACCGAGGTCACCAACATCAGTTTGGTGTCTTTGGTGACCCGGCCACGGGTTAAGCCCTTGGAGACAAACTGGTCGGCGGAAACCGCATCGCTGGTGCGCTCGCCCTTATCGGACTTGACGCCCCCGCCAATGGAGGTGGAGCCGGCATCAGGGATCACGTGGGCGAGGTCTGAGCGGTCGAGGTAAGAGACGGCCAGTTCGCGGAACACATAGTCAAGGATCGAGGTGGCGTTCTTGATGGAATCGTTGCCCGTTACCATGCCCGCCGGCTCGAACCGGGTGAAGATGAAGGCTTCAACAAATTCCTCCAGCGGCACGCCATATTGCAGGCCAATGGAAATGGCGATGGCGAAATTGTTCATTACGGCGCGAAAGGCGGTGCCTTCCTTGTGCATGTCGATGAAGATTTCTCCCAAGCGGCCATCGTCATGTTCGCCGGTGTGCAGATAGACCTTGTGGCCCCCCACATTGGCTTTTTGGGTATAGCCTTTGCGCCGGTCGGGCATGCGCTCGCGTTTGCGCTCGACAATGCGCTCCACGATGCGCTCGGCCACGATGGTGGCGCGTTCGGCGGCGGGTTTTGCCACCAGATCCTCGACCGCATCCATGGCTTCTTCGTCGTCATCGGCCAGAATGGAGGAGTTCAGCGGCTGGGAAAGTTTGGAGCCATCGCGATAAAGGGCATTGGCCTTCAGGGCGAGTTTCCAACTTAGCATATAGGACTGTTTGCAGTCCTCCACCGTTGCATCATTGGGCATGTTGATGGTTTTGGATATGGCCCCGGAGATGAAGGGCTGGGCCGCCGCCATCATGCGGATGTGGCTTTCAACCGAGAGATAACGGGTGCCAAGCTTGCCACAGGGGGAGGCACAATCAAACACCGGCAGATGGTCGGATTTGAGGTGAGGGGCACCTTCCAAAGTCATGGCACCGCAAATATGCACGTTGGCGTTTTCAATATCGAGTTTTGAAAAACCGATATGTGCCAGAAGATTGAACTCGAAGTCATTCAACTGGGCATCGCTCAGGCCAAGGGTGTTTTTGCAGAAATCTTCCCCAAGGGTCCACTTGTTAAAGGCGAACTTTATGTCAAAGGCAGAGGCCAGCGCTGCATTGATTGATTCAATGGCCGCATCGGTAAAGCCCTTGGCTTTCAGGGAGGCGGGATT